>CAYRBW010000040.1:0-14486 GCA_964422575.1 uncultured Limnohabitans sp. | reverse complement strand
GAAAAAAGTGTGAAGCTCGCCGATAAGCCGGATTCTGTGCACAGCGGTTGCCCGCTGCGTGACCGCCATTAATCTGGGCCGAGGGTTGCCCACCCGGCTCAATGCTACCTACCCGCCAACTCTCCTTGCGGAACCACAAGGCAAAACGACACGGCGAACCGGCCGCATTGGGTTGGCCTACTTGGTATTGCTGCGCGTAGAGATTGCCCGTTTCACCCGCACCGGGTTGCCCCGGTCCGACTCGTCTCTGTTGCTCTGATCCTCACCTCACGGTGGAGAGGCGTTACCTCCTACGCTGTCCTGTGCAGTCCGGACGTTCCTCCAGTGCCTCCTTTCGGAGATTGCACCAGCGGCGGTCTGGCGAGCTTCACACTTTGATTATCGCTTGGGGACATAAGCTCATGTCACCAAGGGTCTGAAGATTCACGCACAATGTTTTTTCAACCCCATTTCAGTCAGAAAACTCGCCATGAAAGCCCACACCATCCTCGACACCATTGGCAATACCCCCCATGTGCGCATCAACCGCCTGTTTGGCGCTGGTGCCCAGGTGTGGATCAAGTCCGAACGCAGCAATCCTGGTGGCTCGGTCAAAGACCGTATCGCGCTGGCCATAATCGAAGACGCCGAAAAGACGGGCGCCTTGAAACCCGGCGGCACCATCATCGAGCCCACCTCGGGCAACACCGGCATCGGTTTGGCCATGGTGGCGGCCGTCAAAGGCTACAAGCTGGTGCTGGTGATGCCCGACAGCATGAGCATCGAGCGCCGCCGCCTGATGCTGGCCTACGGCGCAAGTTTTGACCTCACGCCCCGTGAAAAGGGCATGAAAGGTGCCATCGCCCGCGCCGAAGAACTGGCGGCCAGCACACCCGGTGCCTGGATGCCCCAGCAATTTGAAAATCCGGCCAACATCAATGTGCATGTGCGCACCACAGCGCAAGAAATTCTGGCCGACTTTCCGGATGGCATCGACGCATTGATCACTGGCGTGGGCACAGGCGGGCATTTGTCGGGCACAGCCCGTGTGCTCAAAGCCAAATTTCCCTATCTGAAAGTTTTTGCGGTCGAGCCTGCGGCATCCCCCGTCATCTCGGGTGGTGCCCCCGCACCGCACCCCATACAAGGCATTGGTGCGGGCTTCATCCCCAAAAACCTCGACACCTCATTGCTCGACGGTGTGATCCAAGTTGACGCTGAAGCTGCCCGTGAATACGCCCGCCGCTGCGCCCGTGAAGAAGGCATGCTGGTGGGCATTTCGTCGGGCGCAACCCTCGCCGCCATTGCCCAAAAGTTGGCCGATTTGCCGGCAGGGGCCACGGTGTTGGGCTTCAACTACGACACGGGCGAGCGTTATTTGTCAGTCGAAGGCTTCTTGCCTGCGTGAGCAGCCTTGGAGCTTGGCCAGCACGCAGGCCAAGCGATAATCACGGCTTCTTGCTTGATAACCACAAGCCACGACCATGATCCGAATTTCCGAACTCAAACTCCCGCTGTCGGCCCTGCCGGTGGAGGTGCGCCGCGCCGCTGACGCGCCGTCTGAAACCGACGAAGACCGCATCCCGCCACCGCACCCTGAAGCGGCATTGCGTCAGCTCGTTGCCAAGGCGCTGGGCATCACGGCACAAGACATCGCCACACTGCATGTGTTCAAGCGCAGCTTTGACGCCCGCAAAGCCGAGCTGCTGGCGGTGTTCATCGTGGACATCACGCTGACCGATGCACTGACCGAGGTCGCCTTGCTGCAAAAGTTCGAGCCCAACCCGCACATCCAGCCCACACCCGACATGGCCTGGCATGCCCCTTGCCGAGCCCCCGAAGGGTTTGGTGCGGCACCGGGCGAGCGCCCAGTGGTGGTGGGCTTTGGCCCTTGCGGCATGTTTGCAGCACTGGCCCTGGCGCAAATGGGGTTCAACCCCATCGTGCTGGAACGCGGCAAACCCGTGCGTGAGCGTACCCAAGACACCTGGGGCCTGTGGCGCAAAAACGTGCTCAACCCCGAGAGCAATGTGCAATTTGGCGAAGGCGGTGCAGGCACGTTTTCGGACGGCAAGCTCTACAGCCAGATCAAGGACCCGCGTCACTTGGGCCGCAAGGTCATGGGCGAGTTCGTCAAGGCGGGCGCGCCCGCCGACATCCTGTTTGCGGCTCATCCGCACATCGGCACCTTCAAGCTGGTCAAGGTGGTCGAACAGATCCGCGAGCAAATCATCGCGCTGGGCGGCGACATCCGTTTTGAACAACGCGTGAGCGATGTGCTGCTCACGCCCACCACCAACGGTCACCAGTTGACGGGCCTGCAAGTACAAGACCTGCGCACAGGGCAAAACCAAACCCTGCACACCCGCCACGCCGTGTTGGCGCTGGGTCACAGCGCACGCGACACCTTTGTCATGCTGCACCGCCGTGGCGTGGCCATGCAGGCCAAGGCGTTTTCGATTGGTGTGCGCATCGAGCACCCACCAAGCGTGATCGACCAAGCCCGCTGGGGACGACACGCAGGGCACCCACTGCTGGGTGCGGCCGATTACAAACTGGTGCACCACGCCCAAAATGGCCGTGCGGTTTACAGCTTTTGCATGTGCCCCGGTGGCACGGTGGTGGCGGCAACCAGCGAACCGAACCGTGTCGTCACCAACGGCATGAGCCAGTACTCGCGCAACGAACGCAACGCCAACGCCGGCATGGTGGTGGCCATCGACCCGCCCGACTACCCGCTGGACACCACCGCCTGGCAAGCTGCTTTTGGCGACGAAGACGGCACCGTGCTGGCGCAAGAAGCACAGGCCTTGTCGCGCCAAAAACCACCCATTGCGCACCCCTTGGCGGGCATCGCGCTGCAGCGTCAACTCGAATCGCGTGCCTTTGAAGCGGGTGGCCGCAACTACGAAGCGCCGGGCCAATTGGTCGGCGACTTTCTGGCCCACCGCGCCTCTACCGCTTGGGGCAGTGTGCGGCCCTCTTACAAACCAGGCGTGAAATTGGTGGACCTGGCCGATGTGCTGCCAGACTACGCGGTGGCGGCCATGCGCGAGGCGCTGCCCGTGTTTGGCCGAAAGATCAAAGGCTACGACATGCACGACGCCGTGCTGACGGGTGTGGAAACCCGCACCTCATCGCCCCTGCGCATCCCACGTGGCGAAGACCACCAAAGCACCAACACCCAAGGTATCTATCCGGCAGGCGAAGGGGCCAGCTATGCGGGTGGCATTTTGTCTGCAGGCGTGGACGGCATCAAAGTGGCCGAATCGTTGGCGCTGCACATCTTGCCCCATCGCTGAGCCGGCAGCGCAAGCAGGGCTCAGGCGATTGGCGCGGCGATGTGCCGATGGCAATCGCAGGCGAGCGCACGCAGTCGCGGCAAATCGAAAGCCTGCAGCACACCGTGCGAAACTTCAATGCCTGTGAGCTGTGGCAACACTTGCTGAATAGGCTGCGGCAATGCAGTCCAGTTCAATGGCCAGTCGGCTTGCGAAGCCTGAGCGCAACAATTCAAAAACCAACTGGCGGCCACTTGCACAGGTGTGTGGTGCTGCACGCAAAAGGCCCATTGGGCAATTTGCCTGAGCAGCGCTTGGGTGGCCAAGGTCGTGGCCCACAAGCCATCCGCATAGCGCTGCGGATTTTCTTGCACCGGCGTCCAAGCCACCCGGCAAGCTTGACCCGGCACCATGACATGGGCTTGCAAAACACCCGCCTCTTGGGGCATGGGCAACAAACACGATTGCAAACCCAGCACCGCAGGCACATGGGTCAAAGGTGACGCGCCCAAACTGATCAGTGCGCCCATTGGAAAGTAAGCAACACCCTCTTGGCGCATCACCTCCAATGCCAAAGGACCTGCAGGCAAGTCAATGCAAACGGCGTCCAGCGTCGTGATCTCCGGACTGTTTTTTTGGAGTCGTGCCAGCAAGGCGTTGTGAATTTCTGGGTGGTCCAAAGGGGTGCTCCGCACGCCTGAAAGGGGCGTTCGTCCATTCTATGTTCTTTAACGAACACAAGGATTCATGCGGCATGCGTTCAACCGGGAACTCTGCGGCATATACTGTTTGAGACCGTTTCTACACGGCGTCTTTTGATGCCTATCACGCTCCCCAAACGTCTTCCAAACCCCTTGCCACCGGGTAAGTCTCATTGATGCTCTTAACCAACGGACTCATCTCTCAAATGGCCAAGGAAGATCAGACCCGGATGCAACGTCTGTGCACACCCCTTATGTTGAAAGCCGGTCAAATTCTGAACCCAGTGGGTCAGCGTGCTTCTCCCAAAGTGTATTTTTTGACCGGGGCCTGCGTGGCTTTGCTGGTAGAGGGCTCGGCGAAAAATCGCTTGGCCGTCGGCCTGGTCGGCGACGAAGGTGCTGTGGGTTGGGGCGCTGCGCTCGAAAGTCCCTGTGCCGATCTGCAATTGCTGGTGCAAACCAGCGGCATGGCTTGGGCAGCAGACAGTGCAGCGGTGACGCTGCTGTTGCACCAACGCCCTGGCATGCTCTGGGCCATATCGCAATACCTGTGGGCACTGGCCTCTCACGTCGCCACCACAACGGCGTCTGTTCAGTTTGATGACATCACCTGCAGACTGGCCCACTGGTTGGTCTTGTCCGCCGATCAGGCCCATACACCGCACCTGCACCTGACCCACGAGCATCTGGCCCTGATGTTGGGCGTTCGGCGCGTCAGCATCACCCTGGCCGCAGGTGCTCTGAAAGAAAAAGGGTGGATTGCGTACCGAAGAGGCCTTATCGATGTCATCGACCGATCCGGCTTGATGAGTTTGCGCCCCGCGAACACCACCACCCTTGCTTGATGTTGATCAAGGAACATCAACAACCAGTCCTATTCAGGGATATAGGCGTTCGATAGCGAACACTGAAAATCCGAATCCTGCTAAATTTCACATGCTCCCATGTGAACAACCGAGATTCGACTGTTAATGGTCAACTTAAATAAAATTATTTCTTTATTGCCCGCTGAAATCCGTGAGAACTGGACGCCACTGTTGGAACAGGTTGATTTGAAATTAGGCCAAGTGCTGATCGAGCCAGGAAGAGCTCAGGGTTATTTGTACTTCCCCCAGACCGCCATCGTGTCCTGGGTCCATGTTCTTCAAAACGGCGCATCCACAGAAGTCACCGTCATTGGACGAGAAGGCGTCATTGGCATGTACCTGCTCATGGGCGCGGCACAAACAGACGACCGGGCCATCGTTCAAAGAGCTGGCTCGGCCCTTCGCATCCGCTTGAGCGTGGTGTTGAACCACTTCAACCAAGGCAAGGACGTTCAGAAGGTGTTTTTAAGGTATGCCCAAACCCTGATCACCCAAATGTCTCAGGGCAGCGTGTGCCACAGACACCACAACCTCGAGCAACAGCTGTGCCGCATGCTTTTGCTCACCCTGGACCGGCAAGACAACAACACCATCGCGATGACGCACGAGCTGCTGGCCAGCTTACTCGGCGTTCGGCGCGAAGGCGTGACCCAGGCGGCCCACCACTTGATGGGCGAAAAAATTCTGCATTACACCCGGGGCCACATCACGGTGCTGGACAGAGCCGCATTGGAAGCGCGCGCCTGCGAATGCTATGGCGTGATCAGCCAAGAATGCGAGCGTTTTATGGCCATGCAGCTGTAAGACCCACCCCAGCGGCAGAACTACACCGACACCATCTGATTGCGAATCGCATAGCGCGTCAAATCGGCCACCTTGTGCAAACCGATCTTGCGCATGATGTTGCGGCGGTGAACTTCCACTGTGCTGGGGGCAATCAACAGATTCCTGGCAATCTCTTTCGACGAGAAGCCGTCTGCAATCAAGCGCAACACTTGCTCTTCGCGCCCACCCAACTGCCCTTTCACCGTCAGATCGCCTGACCTGGACTTGCGCACACTTTCCACCATTTCGGACGCTGCTGCTTGGCACAGGTACACACGTCCGACCGATGCGGCCCGAATCGCCGACATCAACTCGTCAATGCCGCTGGTGGTGGAGACATACCCTTTGACCCCAGCATCCAAGATTTGCAAGATCGAGTGGCGATCTGAATCACCCGAAAAAGCCACCATGTTCTTCACGGGAATGTGGTGTGATATTTGCTGCATCAACGCCAGATTGTCGGCATCGTGACCATGCATGCCAATCAACACCACATCCGGATCAACCTGATCGCACATCGCGTTGGTGTGCTCATTGCCATAGGCCATGCCGACCAAGTCCATGTCGTGGTGTGTGCGCAAGACTGCCGCAATACCCTCCGAGACGACTTTGTGTTTAGAAGAAAGTAAAACTCGAATTGACATACGCACGACTCCAGATAAGGGAGGGCATAAAACCCGTAATTTAAATATTCAAATCATTCGATATGTTTATCTCCCCAAAAGAACACCATTGCTGGCGCGCTTTCAGAAATTTTAAGGTTCTGTCCGCGATTTGACTGTGCGGTGCAACACATAGGCCGTCTCATTTTTTGGCTGTTGGGTGACCATCTGCTTGGAGCCCCAGTTCGCAGCTCGGCTCATGCAGCTACGCCAATCCATGCTCCTTCATGTAACGCTGCAAAGACATGCGACCGGGACAGTTGAGCTTTTGGTAAATGTGATGCAAGTGAAGCTTGGCCGTGCCCTCGCTGATGAACAACTTGGTGGCAATTTTCTTATTGGGCCAGCCCTCCGTCACCATGCGTGCGACCGACATCTCACGCGGTGTCAGCAAATGTGAGGCCTGTGCATTTTTCTTTTGCTGCTCCAGCAAAATCGACATGGTTTTGACCGTCAAATCTCGATCCAACCATTTGCCGCCCTCGTGCACCGACTTGATGCAGCGCGTCAAAACATGTTGGGACCTTTCTTTCGACACCAACCCAGGTACATCCAGGTTCAACGCACGCATCACCTCGCCAATGGGCGCTCCGGTGAACACCACAGGCCGCGTGTGTGCATGGTTTGTCTTGATCTCTTCGAGCAAAGCCAGTCCGCTGCGTTCGGCCAATGACAAGTCCATCACCAAAATATGCGGTTGGTACTGGTGCAATGCCTGCAAGGCCTGATCGCCATTGCTCACACATGATTTGACTGAAAACTCAGGCGAATCCTTGAACACATGGGTCAATCCCTCCAGCATCACCGGATAAGGGTCGGCAAGCACGATATCAATGCACATGGGCGCAGGTCCTCATCAAGATTTATGGCAAGTCAAAAGCCTTTTCAGAAAGGACAAACCTCAGCTGATCGGTGAACTCAGAATAGGGCAGATTGGGTTTCTTTGTGATCCTCTGAATTGGTGAGCGCGACTACGCACAAACCAGTAACCACAAAAACAGGTCGTTCGACCGCGCACTTTCTCAGAGTGTCAGCTCTTGCCGCTGGCCCGCAGGGCCTGAATTGAGTGACCACAACATCCGTTCACCGTGTGCTGCACCAAGCACCACAAATCAAGGGACAATCACACCATGCAACCTTCATCCCCTGACAACCGGCAAGCGCGCAACCCACTTCATGGTCTGACCTTGCAAGCCATCGTCACCCAATTGGCCGACCATTACGGATGGGACGATCTGGGTATTCGCATCCCGATCCGCTGTTTCACCCACGACCCCAGCGTGGGCTCGAGTCTGAAGTTTTTACGCAAAACACCTTGGGCACGCGACAAGGTGGAAAGCCTTTACCTGTTCATGTTGCGCGACGTCAAGCGCCAACAAAAGGTTGACGACTGAGCGTTGGTGCGCCAACGAACAGACGTGACCATCTCTCACTTTTATGGTGGCTGCATGTCTTTCACCCTGCACCACCATCCAAGCGAGCTCAGATGACCGAAACACACACCGCCCGAAAACTACAGGCACACAAGCGCCAGCACACCGACTCCATGGTTGCGCACTGTATTCATGGTGTGCCACTCACATCGGTATTGATCGCCGCCAGCGTGGGGGGGGCTGTCGCTACGCTCGTCAGCCTGTTGTTCCGCACACGCACACACTGATGCCCATGCGCCTGCTCAAAATTTTGTTACTGCCGCCAGAACTGCTCAAAACGCATGTTCGTGGCTACACCGATTTGGCCTCACAGGAGTGGGGCCAACGCGTTCGCATTTTGAAAACCCAATGGATCATTTACACCATCGGTGCTGTCAGCTTGGTCCTCGGTCTCATTTTGGCTGGAGTGTCTTTGCTGTTGTGGAGCGCTCTGCCTGTGCTTGCTGAGCACAGCGCGTGGGTCATGTTGGCTTTGCCTGCCGCACTCCTGACCCTCGCACTGGTCTGCCAGGCATGGGCTCGAAGACTGAGGTTGCCTCCGGCATTTGACAAACTCAAGGCGCAAATTAAGTTGGACTTTCTAGCACTGTGCCAAAGTCAGGAACCATGAGCCCACCGCTGTCTGCTGAGCAACGTTTGGTGGTATCCCGCGCGCAGTGCCTCACGGCCCTGCGCCAACCAGCCTGGCTACTACTGGCCCAACGCGTGTGCGCCACACCCACGCACCCGCCCAAGGAGCAAAGCGCTGCGTGTACGAGCGCAGATTTTGTGACCCGCTGTTTCAAATCGTTTTTCTAAGCGGCACTGCAAAAGCCTCTGCGGCCAGCATCGTGCCACGACATTTTGGGGTCCCACAGCGGCATGTGTATTGCGCCTTGAGGGCGTCCGTTATCGGTTCGTCACTCACCAGGCCGTAGTCGAATGTCAACTCCTCGCCACGAAACACCGGCCTGCGGGTTTTGATGAAGATGCGGCCATTCACCTCGTCTGGGGTGCAATTAGGGCGGCACGAGTGGTTGATCCACTTGGATTCGTTGCCATCGCGCACCGCATCAATCACGCGTTGATCGTCGAGCTGGAAATAAAACGTGTGGTTCGGGTCCTGAGGATCGTGCGGATGACGGGCGATTGCCTCGGCCATGCTGATGACCTCCCCCACGTACTCGATCACCGTCTCGCCTGCGGCCATGTGACGGGCCGCGAACACGCCTTTGCCGTGCACGTCGGAAGACTGCACCCAAAACGCATCGTTGGGAGTGGGGAAACGCATAACCGGCTTCATGTCTAGATGACTCTCTGAACAAAGCCGCCACTATATAGAGGCTTTGGCCTGCGTTCCCCCCCATATCACGCGAGCTGCACGATGGGTTTCGAGACCTGAGCCAACGAGGCATTCAACAAGGCCAGCCCCTCCAATATCTCGGCTTCGGTGCTGTTGAGCCGTGGCATGAAACGCAGACAGTGCGGCCGGGCGGCGTTGACCAGCAAGCCGCGTTCACGGCAAGCCTGCACCACCTCTGAGGCACGATCATGACCCAGTTCCAGCGCCAGCAACAAGCCCTCGCCACGCACCTCGCCCAGACCCCACTGCTGTGAAAGGCTCTGCAAGCCTTGCCGCAACAAGGCCCCCATGACCCGTACATGGGCCAAAAAGTCAGGCTGGCTCAGTGTCTGCAGCACCGCCAGGCTGACCGCGCACATCAGCGGGTTGCCCGCGTAAGTGCCCCCTTGATCGCCATGGGTAAAAACGCAGGCTTTCGCACGGGCCAGAACTGCCGAGATCGGCACCCCCCCGCCCAGACCCTTGCCCAGGGTCATGATGTCAGGCTGAACACGGTAATGATCGGCCGCAAACAAAGCGCCTAGGCGGCCGCAACCTGTTTGCACCTCATCAAAAATCAGCAACACACCATGCGCGTCACACAACTGGCGCAGGTCTTGCAAAAATGCTGCGTTGGCAGGCCGCACACCCGCCTCGCCCTGGACGGGCTCCAGCATGATGGCGGCGGTTCGCTCGCCGAGCACCGCTTTGACCGAATCAAGGTCATTGAGCTTGGCTTTCACAAATCCTGGCATGTTCGGCGGAAACAGGGCATCCCAGCCCGCCTTACCACTGGCGGCCATGGTGGCGAGATTGCGCCCATGAAACGCTTGATCAAAGGTGATGATTTCATGTGCGCCGCCCCGGTGCAGTCGCCCCCACTTGCGTGCCAGTTTGATCGCGCACTCGTTCGCCTCGGCCCCGGTGGAGCCAAAAAACACTTGGTCCATGCCACTGAACGCGCACAGTTTTTCGGCCAACTGCAAAGACGGCAGGTTGTACAGCGCCGGGCTGGGCGTGAGCAGCAGACCCGATTGCACCTGCAAGGCCTGCGCCACCTCGGGCGGGCAATGCCCCAGCGCGTTGACCGCCCAGCCTTGCAACCAATCCAGGTAGCGTGTGCCCTTTGCGTCCCACAACCATGCGCCCTGCCCGCGCACAAAGACCTGCGCGGGGCGCTCGGTCACGGACATGAGGTGTTGGGACTGCACATGTGTTTGCGGCAGTGGGTGGGGTACGGGGTTCATGGCAAGCATCCTTTCAATGGCGTTGGGAGAAACAAACAGACAACAAAAAGGCCACGGTGATGAAACCGTGGCCTTGGGGGGGGAAACTGAAAAATGGGGGACTTACACCATCATCCGATCCTCACACGCAGCACACGGCAACGAGCGACGGGCTCGTGCGGCTCGGGATGCGGCGGAAGATGGGCAAGTGAAGAACATGGCTGACATCGTAACGCATAAACACCCCATCACGCCCAACACGACCCAGCGCAGCACAAACCACACGACAACACCGCGACAGCCGCCGCACCGGGAGTCTGTTTAAATTTGTCCCACAACTGCACGCACAAAGGTCAATCAGCATGTCACTCATCATGGGTTGGGAAGAATGGGCCAAGCACGATGCTGTGGGCTTTGCCGAACGGGTGCGCCGTGGAGACGTGAGCCCCGCCGAACTGGCCCAGCAGGCTGCCGCCGGCATTGCCAAAGTCAACCCGACACTGAGCGCAGTGGTTGAGGTGTTTGAAGACCTGCTGACCGACCCCACACGCGACGGCATGAACCCAAGCGGGCCCTTTGCGGGTGTGCCCTACCTCATGAAAGACCTGGGGCCCACGCTCAAAGGCCGCCTGCAGGAAATGGGCTCGCTCTTGATGCGCGGCAACCGACCGACGGCCGACAGCTATCTGGCCGGGCGCATCAAACAAGCCGGGCTCAACGTGATCGGCCGCACCACCACGCCCGAGTTTGGCGTGTGCAGCTCAGCGGAAAACCCGGCCGTGTATGTGACGCGCAACCCCTGGGACTTGCGCTACACCACCTGCGGCTCGTCTGCGGGCACCGCTGCGGCTTTGGCCGCGGGCGTGCTGCCCCTGTCACACGCCACCGATGGTGGCGGCTCGATCCGCATCCCGGCAGGCTTCAACGGCAACATCGGCCTCAAGCCCTCGCGCGGCGTGTTCTCGATCGCGCCTGCCGCTTCCGACATCACGGGCTTTGTGTCGACCCAAGGCTGCCAAAGCCGCACCGTGCGCGACACCGCCGCCTTTGTGGACCATTGCCGGGGCGGCGCACCCGGGGAGTTCATGCCCTATTGGTCAGCGCCTGAGCCTTACAGCCAACTCATCCAGCGCGACCCGGGCCGCCTGCGCATCGCGCTCTCACACGAATGGGGCCACTACCACGCCGTACCGCACTTTGTGGCCGAGCTGGAAAAAGCCGGGTGCTTTCTTGAAAGCCTGGGCCACCACATCGAATGGGCCCTGCCCAGCGTGGACATGGAAGCAGCCTTTGTCGCGCAAACCACCTGCTACATCAGCAACTTTGCGCAAACCATCACCAACTTACTGAAGCCCCTGGGGCTGGAGCGCCCACCTGCTGATTTGGTGGAGCCCATCAACATCAAGATCTGGGAAGAAGGCCTCAAAACCACCTACGCCGAGCGTGCCCAAATGCAAAGCGTGTTCAACACCACCTCGCGTGGCTTTGGCGAGTTCTTTGAACAGTGGGACATCATCCTCACGCCCATCACCGCGCTGCCCACGCCCCTGCTGGGCACCACCGAATACCTCACGATCAGCGACAACCCTTCGGTGTACGACTGGTTCGAGAACCTCTGGCAAAACTTCGCCTACACCCCGCTGACCAACCTGTGCGGCATCCCCGGCATCTCACTGCCCATGGCCACGCAAGACAACGGCCTGCCCCTAGGCATCCACGCCCAGGCCCGCCAGGCCAACGACGGTCTGCTGCTGCAACTGGCGGCGCAGATCGAGCGGGCGCTGGGGGGAAAATGGAACAGTGGGCGGCGGGCGGGGGTGCATGTGGCGCAAGCGGTACAGGTGGCGTAAACGCTTTGGGGCTGGCGTGCCCATAAGAAAGTCGCTCAAAGCTGGATCTCGCAGGTCCTAGACGCATGAACTGACTGAGCGTCCCGTTGCTGGACGCTTGTTCCTCGTAGAACACCCCTCAAAGTTGTCCTTTCAAAAGACATCATTCAAACCACAGGTCCACCATTTCTGGCTCAACCTTCAATGTGAGCCGTTCCATCCTAGCTTTGCCTTTCTTGTAGATGGAAAACACATGCTCAGCAGCCAACAAGCAGCCTTTAGCCGAGCGTGTGCCTGACTTTGTCAATAGCTTGGCAATCGCCTGAAAAGTCAGATGTTCTCTTTCACGCAACAAAAAGACCCTGTCAAAAAGCCGTTGCTGACTGTTTGAGTAGGGTCCTATGAAAAGCGCCTTACTTTTCACTTTGACGATCATGACTACGCTTGCCAGATCGTCAAAATTACTCACTAGCTGAACTACTCCACGGTTACGCTTTTCGCTAAATTCCTCGGTTTGTCCACATCCGTCCCCCGCGCACAAGCGGTGTGATAGCTGAGCAACTGCAAGGGCACCACATGCAAGATGGGTGACAGCACGCCATAGTGTTCAGGCATGCGGATGACGTTCACGCCTTCGCTGCTTTCGATTTTCGTATCGCCGTCGGCCAGCACATAGAGCACGCCCCCACGGGCACGGACTTCTTGCATGTTGCTCTTGAGCTTTTCGAGCAGCTGGTCATTGGGGGCCACCGTGACCACGGGCATGGCGCTGGTCACCAGGGCCAAGGGGCCGTGTTTGAGCTCGCCTGCGGCATAGGCCTCGGCATGGATATAGGTGATCTCTTTGAGCTTGAGCGCACCTTCCAATGCAATCGGGTAGTGCGTGCCCCGGCCCAAGAAGAGCGCGTTCTCTTTGCTGGCGAATTCTTGTGACCAGGCGATGATTTGTGGCTCCAGCGCCAGCACAGCTTGCAGCGCGGCAGGCAGGTGGCGCATGGCTTTGATATGCCCCGCCTCCTCTTCGTCGCTGAGATGCCCTTTGGTCTGCGCCAGCGCCAAGGTCAGCAAGAACAAGCCTGCCAGTTGTGTGGTGAAGGCTTTGGTGGATGCCACACCGATCTCGGCCCCGGCGCGGGTCACGTAGGCGTGTTGGCATTCGCGCACCATGGCGCTGGTGGGCACGTTGCAAATCGTCAGCGTGTGTGTCATGCCCAGGCTCTGCGCGTGGCGCAGCGCGGCCAGGGTGTCGGCGGTTTCGCCGCTTTGGGTGATGGTGACGATGAGCGTGTTGGGGTTGGGCACCGATTCGCGGTAGCGGTATTCGCTGGCGATCTCGACCTGGCAGGGCACTTTGGCAATCGCCTCGATCCAGTACTTGGCCACGCAGCCGCTGTAGTAACTGGTGCCGCAGGCCAGGATCAGCACGTTGTCGATGGCCTTGAATGTGGAATAAGCCCCGTCGCCAAAAAGCTCGGGCGTGATGCCTTCCACGCCTTCAAGCGTGTCGGCAATCGCGCGGGGCTGCTCGAAGATTTCTTTTTGCATGTAGTGGCGGTAAGGACCCAGCTCGGCCGCACCGCTGTGGGCGTGCACGGTTTTCACGGCGCGGGTCACGCCCTTGTGCTCACGGTCCACCACCCAGTACTTGCCCAGCTGGATGTCGACCACGTCGCCCTCTTCCAAATAAACAATCTGGTCAGTCACACCGGCCAGCGCCATCGCGTCGCTGGCCAAAAAGGTCTCGCCCTGGCCCACGCCCAAGATGAGCGGCGAGCCAGCGCGGGCACCGATCACGCGCTGCGGCTCGTCTTTGTGAAACACAGCAATCGCATACGCGCCGTGCAGTTGGCGGATGGCGGTTTTGACGGCTTCAAAAATATCACCGTCGTACACGCTGTCCACCAGGTGGGCGATGACTTCGGTGTCGGTCTGGCTCAAAAATACATAGCCCTTAGCTTGCAGGGCGGCACGCAGTTCTTCGTGGTTTTCGATGATGCCGTTGTGCACCAAAGCCACGCGCCCCGGCCTGTCCGGGGCGCTTTCCAAAGTTTTGCCCGGCTTGGCATTGGTCGCGCCCGTGCCGTGGCTGAAGTGGGGGTGCGCGTTGTGCACGGCGGGCGCGCCATGCGTGGCCCAGCGGGTGTGGGCGATGCCGGTGCCGCCTTCGATGTGGTCGGCGGTGACTTGGTCCATCAGCTCGGCCACACGCGAGGTGCTGCGGGCGCGCTGCAAGCCCCCCGTGCCGCCGCCCAAGCTGGCGGCATGCACCGCCACGCCGCAAGAGTCATAGCCCCGGTATTCGAGCCGCTGCAGGCCCTGCACAAGGATGGGAACGATGTTGCGCGTGGATACCGCGCCGACGA
>CAYRBW010000039.1:0-14860 GCA_964422575.1 uncultured Limnohabitans sp. | reverse complement strand
CCCCAACATGGGCGGTAAATCGACCTACATGCGCCAGGTGGCACTGATCGTGCTTTTGGCCAGCATCGGCAGCCACGTGCCCGCCAGCCGCTGCCGCTTGGGCCCCATCGACGCCATCCATACCCGAATCGGTGCGGCCGACGACCTGGCCAACGCCCAATCGACCTTCATGCTGGAGATGACCGAAGCCGCACAAATCTTGCACAGCGCCACCCCCCACAGCCTGGTGTTGATGGACGAGATTGGGCGCGGCACTTCCACCTTTGACGGCTTGGCCCTGGCCAGCGGCATCGCCACACACCTGCACAACAAAACACAGGCTTTCGCGCTGTTTGCCACGCACTATTTCGAGTTGACCGAGTTCCCGGCCACGCACACCGCCGCCGTCAACATACACGTGAGCGCGGCAGAGTCCGGCGCGTCGATTGTGTTTTTGCACGAGCTGCAACCGGGCCCCGCCAGCAAAAGCTATGGCGTGCAAGTGGCGCGACTCGCGGGCATGCCTGCACCGGTGCTCAACCATGCGCGCCATGCGCTGAGCGCGCTTGAGTCAGGCGCCCAAGATGCACGCGCTCAGGTCGACCTGTTTGCCGCACCGCCCGAAGCCGAAGCCACAGGCCCCACTGCTGTCGAGGCAGCGCTGGCCCAAATCAACCCCGACGCATTGAGCCCCCGTGAGGCGCTCGATGCCCTGTACGCTTTGCAGCGTCTTTTGCCAAAAAGTTGACTCCATGACTTATTGCGTTGCCGTCAAAACCCGCGCCGGTTTGGTTTTCTTGTCTGACTCCCGCACCAACGCGGGCCTGGACCAGATCAGCACCTTCCGCAAAATGATCGTCTATGAAAAAACGGGTGACCGTTTCATGGCACTGCTGTCGGCGGGCAACCTGAGCATTTCGCAATCGGTGCGCGAGATGTTGCAAGTCGAAAAATTGGTGGAAAACGAGCACGATGAACCGTTGACCATTTGGAACGCCAAGAGCATGTTTGACGCCACACGCGTGCTGGGCTCGGCCATTCGCCGGGTGCACGAGCGCGATGCAGACGCCTTGCACGCAGGCGGCGTGGACTTCAATGTGTCCATGATTTTTGGCGGTCAAATTGCGGGCGAAGGCATGCGCTTGTTCCAGGTTTACTCGCCGGGCAACTTCATTGAAGCCACCGACGAGACGCCCTACTTTCAAATCGGCGAGTCCAAATACGGCAAACCCGTGCTGGACCGGGTGGTCACGCCCGACACGCCGCTGGACGAAGCGGCCAAGTGCGCACTGGTGTCGATGGACTCGACCCTCAAGTCCAACCTCTCGGTGGGCTTGCCGCTGGACATGGTGGTCTACGAAGCCGACCGTTTTGCCAGCGACCGCATCATCTGCATCGACGAAAACAATCCGTATTTCAAAATGCTGCGCGAGAGCTGGGGCAACAAATTGCGCGAGGTGTTCGATGGCATCGACGACCCTGTTTGGGACGGCTCTGCCACAGCGACCCCAATACTACAACCTGCACAACGCGTACAAGCCTTGAAGAAAATTCAAACCCCAGACGACAAGCTCATCTGAATCGCATGACCCAACCGCTCATTGTTTTCTCGCACGGCAACAGCTTCTCAGCCAGCATCTACCGCACCATGCTCGACGCCATTCGTACGCGTGGCTTTCGTGTTGAAGCCATCGACAAATTTGGGCACGACTCGCGCTACCCCGTCACAAACAACTGGCCACACTTGGTGCAGCAGCTGACCGACTTTGCAACGCCGTTTGCCAAAGGCGAGTCCGTGTTTTTGGTGGGGCATTCTTTGGGCGGAATCCTCAGCATGATGGTGGCGGCCAAACACCCCAAGCTGGTGCGTGGCGTGGTGCTGCTGGACTCACCCATGCTGGGCGGCTGGAAAGCCAAGCTCCTCAAAGTGGGCAAGCGCGTGCCCGGGGCAGAAGCCTTTTCACCCGCCGCCATTAGCCGAAAACGTCGCACCACATGGGCCAGCGAAGCAGAAGTGCTGGAACACTTTCAAAGCAAAAAAGCGTTTGCCAAGTGGCACCCGCAAGTGCTGCAAGACTATGTGACCCACGGCACACACAACGAGCAAACCCCACAAGGCATACGCCGCGTGCTGAGCTTTGACCGCGACGTGGAAAGCGCCATCTACAACAGCCTGCCCGACCACTTAGAAACGTATTTCAAACGCCACCCACTCAAATGCAAAGCCACTCTCATTGGCGGCTTGCAATCGCGTGAGTTGAAACAAGTGGGCTTAGATTTCAGCCACCGCGTCACACAGGGGCGGGTGATGAAGATTGACGGCACGCATTTGTTTCCAATGGAGCATCCGCTGGTGGCAGCGGCGGCGGTTGAAACCGCGCTGCTGAACTTGATGGTTTGAAGCCTCACAGCAAAAACAACTTCACCCCCAGCATCGTGCTACTGCGCATCAGCATGCCGTAGTCGGTGCGTGGGCTGCCTGTGTTGAGCGCCAGCGAGACAAACACCGACACTTTAGGCCAGTAATTTTTTTCTAGGTATGCCGTGGCTTGCCCGCTGCGGTCGCTCAAATTTTGTGCCCAGCCCAAACGCCAGTAGAGCTGGTTTTCTTGCGGGTTGCTTTGCACACTGAGCCACGCATAGTCACGCCCCATGAGGCGCGGCAGTTGCGACAGGGCCTGCCCAAGCGACGCAGCGGCAGCAGGTTGGGTCGGCAGCAGGGCGTTGGTGGCAGCGGCTTGGTCAAAAAGCTGCGTCTGTTGCGCGGCGCTGTAGCCGCCACTGTGGTGCAGATACTCGGCAGCCATGATGGGGCCGCGCTCCAGCGTGTAACTGGCACCGACCAATGAGGTTTGCGTGCGCGGGGGCTGCGTATTGGCTAGACGATTTTTAGGCTCTCGCGCTGAGCCGAACTCGCCATACAGCAGCCACGCATCATCGAGGTTGACCTGCGCAAAGCCGCCCACAAAAGCGGCTTGCCCACGCGGCTGGCTGACGATCAGGCTGAGCAAATGGCTCTCGCCTTGTTGGTCAACTTTCAGCAAGGGCGCGTGGCCCAAGACCTGCATGGGCTGCACTTGGTCATTCGCCACCACATAGGCCGATGTCACGCGCCATGACCTCAGCCCCAAGGTGTGGCGCACCATGTCAATGCCCGGCAAAGCAGCGAGTGGGTTGGTGCGCCCCGCATCAAAGTAATACGGGTTGCTAGGTGAGCGAAAGTTGGCCGGCCCCCAGGTCAGCAGCTCTCGGCCAACGGTCAGACTAACGTCTTGTGCCTTGTAGCGCACAAAGCCTTGCGCCAGTTTCAGCGTGTCGTCGTGCGTGCGTGTGAGGGTCTGTCCGGATTGTTCGATGCGCTGGATTTGCCCCAACCAGCGCGGGCTCAACACCGCTTCAAACGGCCCGTTCTCCACGCGCAAATTGGAGCGTACATCCAGCACGTTTTGCGCCTCAGCGAGGTGTGCCACCCGATTGCCCGGATTCAACACACTGTCGCCACGCACGCTTTGTCTGCCGCTGTACACCCAGGTTTCTAGCGCGGGGGTGATGCGCCATGCGCTGTCTGAATCGACGATGACGTTGGCGGCATGCTCTGGTTCTGGCTCGGGCTCAACCGTCTGTGCGTTCACGCTGGCGGTGCCCACGAGCCATAAACATAAACCGATGCCACACCACATGGATGGCTTCACTGCGTTCGCAAGGATGGATGAACTATTCGCATGGACGAATGGACTATTCGCCATGGCACGCGTGTTCATTGCAAGTTCCCCACATCAAACTCTGAGCTTGGAATGGCTTGCGCTTTGACGCGGCTGTATTGCAAGGTGGTGCGCGCATCGGTCAGGGCATCGGCAATCACCATGCGGCTCACAAAGGCGATGGCCTTGCCATTCACCGTAACGCGGTTGTCGTACTCAAAGGTGGCCGATTTGAGCTTCTTGCCTGAGAGCGAAAAGAACTCGGCCTGCATCGCCACCCCGCGACGTGCTGACACCCAGTACGTGATGCGGTCATACGTGGTTTGGCGACCCACCGCCGTCAGCTCCAAACGATGGCAGGGCTCATCATTGATTTTTTCTTCTTGCACATAGGTGGCGCTGTAGTCTTTGGCGTAGTTGGTGGCGGCAATGTCGCCTATGGAGGCTTGCCCAGTCAGGCGCTGACGCGCCGAGATAGCGACTGGTTTTTTCAGCCCCGGCTTGGTCATCCACATGTTGCGCTCCACCTGCAACATGCGTGCGCCCTTGCTGCTAATGGGCTCCAGCACCTCTGACACGCTAGCGTTGTCAATGGCCTTGATGCGCAAGCGTTGGTCGGGCTGTTCGTCTGCGGCAGTGCCACTGTTGTGGGCATGCACCTCCCACACCAAACCCGCCAAACCACCTCCGCCACGGGCTTGGTCTGCGGCTTTCAACAGTTGCTCCGCATTGGGCTCGGCAGCCCAGGCCAGCAGAGGTGCCAGCAACGCCACCCCCAAAGCGCGGCGACCCCATGCTGAGATGCCAAAGATTGAAATGGTGTTCATACATGCCCCAATGATTCAGTGACAGCGCGGTGCGCGGCCCGACGCGCTGGAAAGAAGGCGGCCAGCACCGCCAACACAGCCAGCACCAAGCCCGCCACCGCGGTACGTGCAGCGTCAAAGCCGATGTAGATGGGCACCGAGCTGGTGTTGCCGGGTGGCACATAGCGCATGTCGGCGGCATTCACGCCGAAGCGCGCCAGCGCCATCAGCAGCAAGCCCGTGACGGTGCCCACCAACACCAGCAACAAAGCCTCGCCCACAAACAAGCGTGTGATGCCCGAGCGGCGCATGCCCATGGCGCGCAAGGTGCCAATTTCGCGGGTGCGTTCAACCACCGCCATGCTCATGGCGTTGGCAATCGATAGCACCACGATGGCCAGCACCACGGTCAACATCAAGGCAAAAATCATGTCGTACATGCCTTTGACTTGCCGAAAGAACGCCGACATTTGTTGCCAGGTGCGCACATTCACATCCAACCCCGCTTGGCTGAAAGCTTTGCGCAGCTGATCACGCAAAGCGTCTGATTGCGCCTCGGACGGTGTGGCTTGGGTGTAAATGCTGCTCATGGTTTGTGCCGCATCAACCCTTCTATCGGCACCAGTCGACGAAGCCGTCGAGGGCAACAAAATGGTCAAGGCTTCGGCGCGTTGCGGTGCATCCAGCAGGCTTTGCGCCATGGCCAGTGGCATCAGCATGAGCTTGTCGTTGGTGGCGCTGTTGCCCGTGTTGACCGCATCCAACACATCCACATCCGCCGCATTGGCTTGGCCATGAATGGTGCTGACCAACACCGAGGCCGAAGCGCTTGGCTGCAAGCCCAAAACATCGGCCAAACCTTGGCCGACGGTGACCCCGCTGGGCATGTCCGCACGCAAGCCACCGGGGGCCTGACGAAACGGGCCACGCAGGGTGTCTAGGTCTTCGGGGGCCAAGGCATTGGCAATAAAAATGGTGCTGCTATGTCCGTTAGACAGCAAGCCAGACACACTCAAGCGCGGCATCACCTGCGCGTTAGGCAACTGCTGCGCAATGATGGTTTTGATTCGCGTGACATCGTCGGCACTCAGCATGTAGCGGTCTGGATGCAACTTGCCTTGCGTGTCCCAACCCGTGCGGCTCACGCTCAAGTGGCCAATCAACTCGCCGTGAATTGAGGCATTGCCCAGCCCCACGTACACCGCATGGGTATAGCCCGCAAACAGCGCCACCGCAGCAAAGCCAAAGGCCAAACTCAAAATGGTCACCAAACTGCGACGGCGGTTGCGCCACAAATTACGCCAAGCCAGATGAAAAATTTGAATGGGGCTCATCACGCACCCTCCTGATAAGTGTCTTGTGAAATCAAGCCGTCTTCCAGCTTGAGTTGGCGTGGCACCCGCGCCAGCAAGCGCGGGTCGTGGGTGGTGAAGATGCAGGTCACGCCAGTGGTTTGGTTGAGCTTCTCGATCAAATCAATCACGTCACGGCTAGTTTGTGAATCGAGGTTGGCCGTGGGTTCGTCGGCGATCAACAAACTGGGCTGGCCCACCAAGGCGCGGGCAATTGCCACCCGTTGGCGCTGCCCGCCACTCAGGCGGTCGGGGCGAAAATCCAAGAAGTCACCCAGCCCAACCGCCGCCAAACTTGCTGCGGCGCGTTGCCGAATATTGGCCGCTGCCACGCCCTGAATTTGCAGAGGTAGCCCCACGTTGTCGAGCGCCGTCAGCACGGGGATAAGGTTGAAGTTTTGAAACACAAAACCAATGTGGTGGTTGCGGTGGTCCGACAGCGCGTTGTCGGACAGTTGCTTCACGTCTTGCCCCTCAAACAACAAAGTACCGCGGTCCGCGGTGTCCACCAATCCCAGCAGATTCAGCAAGGTCGATTTGCCGCTACCCGAAGGCCCCCAAATCGCCATGAACTCGCCCTGTTGAATATCAAGGTCAATGCCCCGCAAGGCTCGGATATGGGTTTGCCCCAAAGTAAATTCACGCTCAATACCGCGCAATGAAAGCAAGGCTTGTGGTTGGCTCACAATGATCTCCCTTATTTGATGCGAAGCACGATTGCAACCGCCTCGGCACCAACGTTCACTGCTGCATCGTCAAAGCTCGGAGGCCCCATCTTGCCGCGTGCGTTGCGTGAGAAACCGTAGGGTTCAGAGGGCATGCCCACCATGTTGCGATCGAGTCTTTGGTTGCCATTGAGGTCGTGGAAGGCTGACACGGCATAACGCCCAGCAGGCACATCTTTGAAGCGGAAAGACACCGTGCCTGGTTTGGCAGGGGTCATGGTTGCGGCAAAGGACTGGCCACCCGGAAAACCAGCGGCTTTGTCAAAGAGCGCCGCCATGATTTTGCCCGTCTCACTGTCAACGCCTTCGACAGTGACTTGTAACTCTGCGGCCATCGCCGACATCGCCAGCACACTGGTGCACGCCACCAGCCATTGAGATATCAATATACGCATGAATGTGACTCCTGAAGTTGAACTGAGCCAGAGTGTGTAGACATCTCGTTGCCTGAACAAGGCAGATGCGACGAAACGCCACAGCAAAGGCGTGAAACGACATTTCACGCCGCCGGATTGGCGTTTCGTCGCTTCGCGCTCGGGTGGGTGCCGCATCTGCCACAAAAATCCACCGCAATGAACACCACACCATCCCGACCTTCTTCTCCGGCATTCCGCCCGATCAACGCCCCCCATGTTGCTTCGCTTGTTGATTGCGTGGGGCGTTTCCTTGGCCATCGCTGTCATCACCTAGCGCTTTCGGGGTAAGACAGGCGTTACTTCACACCCACACAGCTTTGCGGTGTCCTTGGTGTACGCGTATGCCATCAGCACCTTGGTTTGGCTCTTCATTGACGTCGGAGGCTTTGTTTTGCGTCGCAGCTTGGTAGCCTGTGCGCCCAACTATTGGCCTCCGCCAGCGATTGCACGGGTCTTTCTGCCTCTACCCTTGTTGCTGGGCGACGTTCTTAGAGCTTGGCTAGGCGATAGCTATGCGGAGCGGTCGACCCTATCGCTGTTGCAGCTCAAACCCTATAAATTTTGGGGGCTGTCAATGTCTTCGCTCACCATCAGTGTTGCGTTTTCGAGTTGTTTTTTCAGGGCAGCAAAACCGAGCAACTGCAGCGCGAAACCACCAAAGCCCAGTTGCGCTTGCTGCAATCCCAGCATGGCCCATGAAACAGTGGGTTACGCCGACCACGTCACCGTGCCAGTCCACGCCGTGGTCAATACGACCACACCAAACACAATGCGATACCAAGCAAACGGCACAAAGCTGTGGCTGGCGATATAGCGCAGCAACCAACGCACACAAACCCAAGCGCTGACGAACGAAAACACCAAGCCCACGGCAAATACGGGTGCGTCAGCCATGCTCAGTAGTTCACGTTCTTTGTACAGGCTGTAAGCCCCCGCGCCAATGAGCGTCGGAATCGCCAAGTAAAACGAAAAGTCGGTCGCTGCCTTGCGCGACAAGCCCAGCAACATGCCACCAATGATGGTCGCGCCGCTGCGACTTGTGCCGGGAATCATGGCCAAGCACTGCACCAAACCCACTTTCAATGCATCGAGTGGCGACATGGCTTCCACCGTTTCAATACGCGCGAGCACTGCTGCGGGTTTTTCTTCGCCCTCAGACTTGGCACGGCCCCAGCCTTCGGCCCACAAAATGATGAAGCCGCCAATGATAAAGGTGCTGGCCACCACCGTGGGCGTGAACAAATGCATTTTGATGAACTTGCCAAACAACAAGCCCAACACCACAGCGGGCACAAAGGCAATGAACACATTCAAGACAAAACGGCGTGCCTCCACCTGCGTGGAAAAAGCCAGAACGGTACTGGATATCTTTTGCCAATACACAATGATCACCGCCAAAATCGCCCCGGTTTGGATGGCGATGTCAAACACCTTGGCCTTGTCATCGTCAAAGCCGAGCAAAGCCCCGGCCAGGATCAAATGACCGGTGGAAGAAATCGGCAAGAACTCGGTCAAACCTTCGACCAAGCCCATGACAGCAGCTTTGAGCAACAATAAAGAATCCACAAGTACTCCTGAAATTTGCAATGGATTATCGCCGCAGCTTGCGCACTGAAAGGCCAAGCCGCGTGCACCGACGACCGCTCGCACCGCAAGTCTGCGTCTTGCGCCTGATACATGGGCTTTCATCGCAAACCCGTTTACCGGTGGACGCCCAGCAGGCACATTACGGCCACAACAATGTTTGAGGACAAAATATGCAACTGACCCCCACCATCACATTGCACATGAGCCTGGCGGTGCCCGTCGGCGTCATCTTCAACCCCGAAAGCTTGGCGCGTATTCGCATCCCCGTGGGCCTGAGTACCGCAGGCAGCGACGGGGTGCTGCTGCCCCGATTTCACAGCCAGTATGTGTTGCGGCATTGCAAAACATGCACTACTCTGAGCGATCACCCGCAGGCGGGCCACTTTGACTGGCTCTCGCCTTGGCCCGCCAGCATCGCCCAAACCGTGGCCGCCACCCAAATGCGCGGCGGCTTGCCCAGCGGTGCCTTTGGTACCGCAGAACGCGAACACAGTAACGCGAAAATCGTGCAGTTTTTCCTCTCGCATACGCAGTGAGCGCGATACACCTGCTTGACCCATGATTAGCATTTCACCCATTCCAGCAAATATCGTCACACACCACTTCACAACAGGAAACTTTCATGACACCCAACCCACTGCCGCCCGAACTGGAACGCCTGGCCCGCAAACGTGCCAAAGCCAAGTCAGGCTTTCTCATCCACGCTTTCATTTATCTGACAGTCAACACAGGCCTGACCGTGCTGGCCTTGAGCAAAGGCCAAAGCTGGTCGATCTGGCCCGCTGCAGGGTGGGGATTTGGCCTGCTCATGCACGGTTTGGCTGTATTTGGTTTTTCCGCCGGCAGTGGCCTGCAAAAAAGAATGCTCGAACGTGAGCGCAACAAGCTTCGTGCATCCCAGAACGAGGACTAAATGGACAAACGACAACGCCTGGTGTGATGTTGAAATTGCCAACCGAACCCTCGCACACCAAGGCGCAAACACGGGTCTTAGACAGCGCATGACCTTGGCAACAGCCCGGGTCCATCACCATCATCGCCAGCCTGAAATGCCTTCGACCAGATCAAGTTATTCTTCAACAAATACCCCGAACACCCCCAACCATGCCCGAGCCTATTTGCGAACCCCAATACTCCCAAGGTGTGATGCGATTTTTCACGCCATCACGGCGCTTTTTTTTCGCATGGGCATGGATTTTTTCGGCAGCAGCTCATGCGGGCATGGGCATCGTGGAGCGGTCAGGTGAAACAGTCCGCGTTCCCCTGACCGTTTTTTACCCCACGGCGCAAGCTGAGCAGCCTCACAAAAAAGGGCCGTTTGACCTTTCACTTGCCGTCAACGCGCAACCCGAATCAGGGCCACACCCTTTGGTGGTCATCTCGCACGGATCGGGTGGCTCCCCTTGGGTGCATGTTGATCTGGCACGCACCTTGGTGAACAACGGTTTTTTGGTGGGCATGCCCGCTGTGCCTTTGGGCCTCATCCTGGCCCGGCAGGACATCAACCAAATCCCCCGCTTCCATGGACTGGCTGTGCAGCGCATCTGCAAAACTTGCACCACCGTGGCCGATCTACCGCAGGCCGGTCATGGCGTCATGCTCTCGCCATTGCCCCCCTTGGGGGCCACAGACAGCATCGCTTTTCAACTGCTGAGCGATCCACCAGGATTTGAGCGCAAACAACTGCATGCACTGCATCAAAAAGTGGCGGACTTTTTCAAACAACACTTGACCCGACCCTGAGGCTGCGCATTCATGAACACACACACCCTCCTTGCCTGGCTACCAGCCCAGCACCGTCGCCCCATGCTCCAGCGCTTGCTGATCGTGTGGGGCGTGGCTTTGTTGATCGGCTTGAGCACCTGGAACGGCAACACGGCCAAAGGACACCCCAGCGCCCTAGATGTGTCACTGGCTTACGCCTACGCCATCTCCACGTTCATTTGGCTGCTGACCGATTTGCCGCGCTTTGCCTTCAAGCGCCTGCTGCGCTCGCCAGCGCCCTACTACTGGCCGCCTGCGCTGCCCGCCACACTCATGCTGTTGGTGGGCATTCCGCTAGGCTATGTCTTGGGCACACTGGTAGGCGATGCGTATTCGGGCAAGTCCACTTGGGAGTTGTGGCACTTCAATCGCAACCGTTTTTTGGGCCTGATGGTCAGCACCATCGCCATCAGCGCAGCTTTCGTCGCGTATTTCCAGCAGCGCGGCAAAGCTGAATCGCTGGCCAAGGAGGTGACACAGGCGCAGCTCATGCTGCTGCAATCGCAGCTGGAACCGCACATGCTG
Organism: uncultured Limnohabitans sp.; assembly: GCA_964422575.1. Lineage (GTDB taxonomy): Bacteria > Pseudomonadota > Gammaproteobacteria > Burkholderiales > Burkholderiaceae_C > Limnohabitans_A. Next base: position 4,005 of record CAYRBW010000039.1, on the reverse strand, counting down.
TTCAACACGCTGGCGCATTTGCGGGCGCTGATCGGGCACGACACCGCACGTGCCCACGCCATGCTCGATCACCTGAACGACTATTTGCGCACCACGCTGCAGGCCTCGCGCCAGCCACTGCACCCACTGACCGACGAGTTTTCACGACTGCACGATTACCTCTGCCTGATGGCGATCCGCATGGGGCCGCGTCTGGCGTTTGAACTCGACTTGCCGCCCGCACTGAGCCACACCCTGGTGCCCAGCTTCATTTTGCAGCCCTTGGTTGAAAATGCCATCCGCCACGGCCTGGAGCCCCAGGTCAGCGGTGGCCGCATTGATGTACAAGCCCGCACCGAAGGCCAGCAGCTGCTGCTGACAGTACGCGACAACGGTCATGGCATCAGCGAACTGGTCCTGGCCGAATCGGCCCGCCCTTTAACGCCCGCCACCGAGCACCCAACGGCGTCTTGGGGCCTGGCCCATGTGCGCCAACGCCTGCACACCTTGTATGGTGCACGCGCCGGCATGCACATCAGCCCCCTGCCCACGGGCGGCACCTGCGTGGTGCTGACTTTGCCTTTTGACAGACCCACCACCGCATGAACACCCCCGCCACCGCCCTGATTGCCGAAGACGAAGCCCTGCTGGCGCAAGCATTGCAGCGTGAACTGCACACCCTGTGGCCCGAGCTGCACGTGCTGGCCACCGCAGGCGACGGCCTGAACGCCGTGCCACTGGCTTTGCAACACCGCCCCGACGTGCTGTTTTTTGACATCCGCATGCCGGGTCAAAGCGGGCTCGAAGCCGCGGCCGAGCTGGCCGAAGAATGGCCAGACGACACGCCTTTTCCACTGCTGGTGTTTGTGAGCGCCTACGACCAATACGCCATCAAGGCCTTTGAGGCGCAAGCCGTGGACTACGTGCTCAAGCCCGTGCGTACTGACCGCCTGGCGCAAACCGTGGCACGGCTGAAAAACACCCTACAGCAACGCCCTCAACACCCTACCGCCCCAGACTCGCTGCACGAACCCGTGCTGGCACAACTGCGTGCCCTGCTCAGCCTGCGCACCGAAAACACCCGACCCGAACCAGCTTTACCGCCACTGCAACTGCTGCAAGCCAGCGTGGGCAAGCAACTGCGCATGGTGCCCGTGGCCGAAGTGTTGCGCCTGGAAGCGGCCGACAAATACGTGCGCGTGTTCACCACCGATGGCGAAGAAGTGCTGCTGCGCACCCCACTCAAAGAACTCATGCAGCGGCTGGACCCACAAGTGTTCTGGCAAATCCACCGGGGCAGCGTGGTGCGCGCCACCGCCATCGAATCGGTCAGCCGCGACGAATTGGGGCGCTTGAGCCTGAACCTTAGAGGCCACAACAACAAGCTCAGCGTCAGCCGCCTCTACGCCCACCTGTTCAAGGCCATGTAAAACGCCCAGAGAGCCAGACTTGAGCTGTTTGGGCCAAACGGGCATCCGCCCATGACACGGCCACTTTACAAAAAAACATATTCAACGGGTGCCTGTTCGTTACATTGTGCAGATCACCATCAGGACCGTCATGAACAACACCCCATTTGAAAACACCCAAACCACACCACAGCTTTTGTTTCGGGGGCTTTGTGTGCTGATCAGTTTCGCCTTGAGCGCATGCGGCGGTGGCGGCACAGAAACCCGCGCGAATACTGAAGTTAGCTATCCGGGAGTCACCGCTTACACCTCTTTGGATTTGAATGCACCGCTCAACTACACGACCCCCACTTTGCTGGCCCACTACGACGCCACGTTGTTGGCCACACGCAACCAAGCTCCCACCAACCTCACCAGCGACAAAGGCGCAACACTCGGACGCGTGCTGTTCAACGATGTCCGGCTGAGCTTCAACAACACCAAATCCTGCGCTTCTTGCCATGCGCAATCAACAGGTTTTGTCGACCAAGCCCAGTTCAGCACAGGGTTTGCAGGCGAGCTCACCACTGCGCACGCCATGCGTCTGGGCAACGTGGCCTTCTACCAAGGCAACAGCATGTTTTGGAACAAACGCGCCACCAGCCTGGAAGACCAAGCGACAGACCCCATACAAGACGCCACAGAAATGGGGTTCGATGCCGCGCACGGGGGCCTGAGCGCGTTGGTGACCAAAATGCAAGCCTTGCCCTATTACCCCGAATTGCTCCAATGGGCGTTTGGCGATACCGCCATCACCGAAACCCGCATTCAAAACGCGTTGGCGCAATTTCAGCGCAGCATGATCTCTGCCGACAGCAAATGGGACCGCGCCTATGCCGTGGTCTACGCCAGCAACGGTAATGTCAACAGCCCACAAAACTTTGGGCGCTCTTTGGCAAGCAACAACATCCCGGTGGCCGACCGCTTCACTGCCGCTGAAGACAGGGGGCGCGCCTTGTTCATTCAAGGCCCCAACAACGGCGGCAAAGGTTGTGCGGGTTGCCACCAGCCCCCCACATTTGCGCTCGACTCCAATTCGCGCAGCAACGGCTTGGACCTGAATGAAACCGTGATATTCAAATCCCCATCGCTCAAAAACGTGGCGCTGTCAGGACGGTTCATGCACGATGGCCGCTTCAGCACGCTGGAACAAGTCTTGGTGCATTACGCCAGTGGCATCCAAGCAGGCAGCGCACGAGACAACCGTTTGCCGGTGGGCGGCATCGCCATGACAACGCAAGAACAAGCCGACATCGTGGCCTTCTTGAAAACACTGACCGACACCACGCTCAACGCCGACACACGCTTTGGCAGCCCGTTCACCCAATAAGGGCAGGGCTGCACCGCTGCCGCCTAAGCCAATTCAACGGTGTCAGTCACCATGGTCACCGTGCACCACGGTGCCCACCGCGACGGTCATAGTGGTGGTCATGCCTGTGCCTCCAGCCATGCACCGGGACATCAACATGCGGCACATACACCACCCTGGGCGGCGCGGGGACATACAGCACCGCACCCGGCACACCCACTTGGGCATGAGTCGGAAAGTGCCCGATGCGCGAATGCACCGCAACAGACGGCGCAACCACCACCGGATGAGCGCACCCTGCCTGCACAAAACCCAAGCTCAGCAAACCCAGCAGCCCCAGGGCTCTGGAAAACGACGATTTGAACGTCAAACGCATGATGGAGTCCCTTTGATCACGTTGAGGGTTCTTGAATGCAAGCACCCACAGCCTTTAGCGCGACAGCATGGTCTGCGGTGCACCGTGAGCACATGGCAGTCGTATCCATTCGTAACAAGCAATCACCAGAAAAAGTCCCGCCCACCCCCTAGAATCAAGCGCTATGACTTTTCCTACTGACAAAGCCTCCACCAGCGCCTCTGCGGCCATCCCTGCCGACCCCAAAGTCAGCAACTTCCTGCGCCAAATCATCGAAAAAGACATCGAGCAGGGTACCTACGCCAGCCGCCGCTGGGCTGGCAGCCCCGGCGACTCCGCGCACCACGCCGCTGGCGAGCCTGACCCGGCCAAGATCCGCACCCGCTTTCCGCCCGAGCCCAACGGCTATTTGCACGTGGGCCACGCCAAAAGCATCTGCATCAACTTTGGCCTGGCCAAAGAGTACGGCGGCGTGTGCCACCTGCGCTTTGACGACACCAACCCCGAAAAAGAAGACACCGAATACGTCAACAGCATCATTGACGCCGTCAAATGGCTCGGTTTTGACTGGGCCCAAATGGGCCAAGCCGCCGGAAGCGCCGCGCCCTACCAGGCCAGCGACTACTTCGACTTCATGTACCGCGCTGCCGAGGCCTTGATCCAGGCCGGACACGCCTATGTGGACGAGCAAAGCGCGGAAGACATGCGCGCCAACCGGGGCGACTTTGGCAAGCCCGGCGTGGACAGCCCCTTCCGCAGCCGCACCGTGGCAGAAAACCTGACGCGCTTTCGCGAGATGCGCGACGGTCAGTTAGCCGACGGCGCGGCCGTGCTGCGCGCCAAGATCGACATGGCTTCGCCCAACATCAACATGCGCGACCCGGCCATCTACCGCATCCGCCGCGCCACCCACC
>CAYRBW010000038.1:2701-15523 GCA_964422575.1 uncultured Limnohabitans sp. | reverse complement strand
GTGTGGGCATGGGCACGCCCAGCACATTGCCGTAGCCGATGAAGGGCAGGGGGTCGGGCAGGCCCGCGTTGTCAAAGCCGCCCGTCATGTCAAAAGCCAGGCCGCGCCACAGCGTCAGGCCACCCAGCGTGACGATGAAGGCCGGAATGCCGACAAACGCCACCAAATAGCCGTTGAACAGACCCACTGCGGCACCGATGGCCAGCGCCGCTGCCATGGCCAGGTAAGGATCGATGCCCATTTTGATCATCATGTGACCGGCCACCGCACCGGCCAGCGCGGTGAGTGCGCCCACGGCCAAATCCACGCCGCCCGTCAGGATCACAAAGGTTTGTCCACCCGCGAGCAAGGCAATCACCGAGGCCTGTACCAGGATGTTGGACAAGTTGCCGGTGGTCAAAAAGTAGGGCGAGGCGAAGGTGAGCAAAACGCCCAAAACCAGCACTGCAACCAGTGCGCCGTACCACTCTTGGCGGGTGATGGATTTCATAAATTCTCGATATTCAATGCGGGTCTTTTGCAGGAGCCCAGCCCTGTGGGCGATTGGCTGGCATTCATGAGCTGCTCATTCGCCCAAAGGGCTGGGCTCCTGCAAAAAGAAGGAAAACCCGGACCCCGAGGCCCGGGTGGGCCATCACTTAGCCTTCACCTTCATGAACTGGCCCACGCCAGAGTCGGCGGCAAACTTGTCCACGTTGGTGGGCAGCACCAAGAAGGAGCCGGTGTCGATGCGGGCTTCGACTTTTTTGCCTTGGGCGGCAGCGATGGCGGTTTCTACGCCCACTTGGCCAATTTTGGCCAGCATTTGCGCGGCGTTGGCTTGTTGCCAGCCTTGCTTCATCATGTCCAGGCCGCCAGGGGAGCCGTCAAAGCCAGCAATCTTGACGTCGCCTGGCTTCTTGCCCGCAGCCATCAACGCAGCCTTGGCACCCAAAGCGCCGCCGTCCCATGCGCAGGCGATCACTTTGGCGCCAGGGTTGGCGCGCAAAGCAGCTTCCACACCGTTTTGGGCCATGGTTTGGTCCCAAGTGGTGGGCACTTCAACGATTTTGACGTTCTTGCGGACTGCGTTCAGTGCATCCACGAAGCCCTTCTTGCGCTCTTGGCCAGTTGATTGGCCTTGGTCGCCGGTCACGTAAATCACGGTGTCGCCGTCTTTGATCTGCTCAGCCGCCCATTTGCCCTGCACATTGGCGGCTTTGATGTTGTCGGTGGCCACGTACGAAGTGATCTTGGCACCGGTGATGCCCGTGTCCACCGCCACCACAGCGATGCCAGCGGCCAATGCCTTGTTGATGGCGGGAGCAATGCCAGCGGAGTCCACTGGTGCGATGGCAATCGCATTGACCTTGCGAGTGATCATGTCTTCCACAATAGCCAGCTGGCGTGACAACTCGCCTTTGTCAGCGGCCAATTCGATGAATTTCACGCCTTTGGTTTGGCCGGCTTTCTTGGCGCCGCCATTGATCAGCGTCCAGCCTTCGTTGGTGTTGCCGTTGGTGATGTAGGCCACGGTCACGTCAGCGGCCATGGCCGAGGTGAACAGGGTGGCTGCGGCAGCGGCGATGGCCAGGCGGCCAAATGTGCGTTTGGTGATCATGTGTTTTATCTCCGTTGTTGAGGTTCGCTTCGTTCAGGAAACCGTTTTCCTGTCCGCGAACGGATTTGAATCGAAAAAACCGACTAAGTAAACCTAGTAGTTTTACTAATGTGAATTTTTCTCAAATGCACGATGCTTGCGCCCATTCCATGTGAAAGAGTTGCCATGTCGTCACCCACACCTGTTCTCGAAATCCAGAAATTGACCAAGCATTACGGCGGCGTCAAGGCGCTGACGGATGCGCAATTTCGCCTCTTGCCCGGCGAGCATGCTGCCATCGTGGGTGACAACGGCGCAGGCAAAAGCACCTTTGTGCGCCTGATCACCGGGGCCGAACAGCCCAACTCGGGCGACATCCTGCTGGACGGTGCCAAGGTGAATTTCGAGTCACCGCTCGATGCGAGAGAGCAGGGCATCGAGACCGTCTACCAAACGCTGGCGCTGGCCGAAGACCTGGATGTGCCGGCCAACATCTTTTTGGGCCGCGAGATCACGCGCTTGAATTTGGGACCGCTGTCCATCCTCAACCACAAGGCCATGCGCGAGCAATCGGCCAGCATGCTGGCCACCACGGGCGTGAAAATTCAGGACATGTCCGAGAGCCTGCGCGGCATGTCGGGTGGCCAACGCCAGTGCGTGGCGATTGCCCGTGCCGCCGGTTTTGCCAAAAAGCTGATCATTTTGGACGAGCCCACCGCCGCTTTGGGCGTGCAAGAAACTGCCCGCGTGGAAGAAATTATCAAGGGTTTAAAGCGGCAGGGCATTCCACTCATCATCATCAGCCACAATCTGCGCCAAGTGTTTGATCTGGTGGACCGCATTTGGGTTTTCCGCCAAGGCCGCATCATTTGCAGCCGCTTGACCCGCGAGACCAGCCCCGAAGAAATCGTGGGCCTGATCACCGGGGCCATCGACCCGGCCAGCCTGCGCAATTCGGAAGTCAATGAGGCGCTCACATGCTGAAAGGGATTGACCCGTTGCTCACGCCCGAGCTGCTGATGCACTTGTGCGCCATGGGTCACGGCGAATGGGTGGCGGTGGTGGATGCGAACTTCACCGCCGATTTTTTGAGCCAAGGCAAGCCGGTGGTGCGCATCCCCGGCCACAGCCTGGAACGCGTGAGCCGCGCCGTGCTGTCGGTGTTCCCCTTGGCGGTGGACGTGGCGCAGCCCGCCGCCTTCATGCGGGTGTGCAACAGCCCGGATGGCCGCCGCACCGCAGCCCAGCAGGCCGTGGTCGATGAGGTTGTTGCCCAAGGATTCAAAGCCAACCAGGTGGAAGCCGTCGAACGCTACGCCTTTTACGAGAAAATCAAGGGGGCCAGCTTGATCGTGCAAAGCGGTGAGGGCACGGCCTACGGCAACGCCCTGTTTTGCAAGGGCGTGATTCTTCTTTGATGTTTTGGGGTCATTGACACGTTTTCATGAACAGCGCTTCACCTCCCTCCGCCATGCGTGGTTCCAACCACGTGGGCATGCGCCAATTCAATGAACGCATTGTTTTGCAGGCTATCCGTCACCACGGGGCCATCCCCAAGGCCGATCTGGCCCGGCTGACGCAGTTGTCCACTCAAACGGTGGCCATCATCGTGGGTCGTTTGCTCGACGATGGACTGCTGGTCAAACAAGACCGTGTGCGTGGCAAGATCGGGCAGCCCTCGGTGCCGCTGTCGCTCAACCCGCAAGGCGCGTTCAGCGTGGGCATTCAGGTCGGGCGGCGCAACTTGGAGTTGCTGGTGGCCGATTTCACGGGTCAACCGGTCGAGCGCGTGGAGGTGCTGTACGACTACCCCGATCCGGAGCAGCTGTTTGTATCGATGGCCGAGGGCTTGCAAACGCTGAAAGAACGCATGGGGAATTTGTGGCCCCGCACCGTGGGCATGGGCCTGACGGCACCGCTGTCGCTGCACAAATGGGCCAACCTCATGGGGGGGCAGGCCGCACAGGCATTGGCCCGCTGGGAGCACATCGACCTGTCCACTGAAGTGCAGCGCCTGACCGATTTGCCCGTGGTGTTTGCCAAAGACACCACCGCCGCCTGCGTGGCCGAGTTGCTGCAAGGCCATGGCCGAAGCGTGCGCAGTTTTTTGTATGTGTTTGTCGGCACCTTCATTGGCGGTGGTCTGGTGCTGTCGGGTCACATCATGAACGGCGAACGCGGCAATGCCGGGGCCATTGGTTCCTTGCCAGTGGGCTTGGCGTCCGGCGGATCGGCCATGCCCCCACAGCTGCTGCAAAAAGCTTCGGGCTGGCAGCTGGAACAAGCCTTGCTGGCGGCTGGGCACAACCCCCTGTTGATCCATCAAGCTGACATCATGAATGCGGCCTATGCCGAGTTCACTGCGCTTTGGATCGCCCAGGCCAGCCAGGCGCTGGCCATGACGGTGGCCAGTTCTGCCGCCTTGCTCGATCTGGACGCGGTGGTGATGGACGGCTCGCTCGGTGCGCCGCTCATGACCGCCTTGATGGCCGCCACACAAGAGGCGCTGGCCGCTTACCGCTTTGACGGCATGCACCAGCCGCAACTGCTGACCGGCCAAGTGGGGGCGCATGCCCGCGCTTTGGGTGGGGCCTTGCTGCCGCTGCACAGCCAGTTTTTCCCGGACAAAGACATCTTCCTGAAACAGGACGCCGCATGAAGTTTTTCCTTGACTCAGCTGACGCCCGCCAATGGGCCTTGCCTGCGGGTTGCCCGCCTGTGCAGGGCGTGACCACCAACCCCTCGCTGGTGATGCAAGCTGGTTTGCCGGTCAGCCTGACGGGCTATCTGAAACTGGTCGCCCAGGCGGGCGAGGTGCGTTTGCCTGAGCTGATGCTGCAACTGCCCCGCGCCGACGTGGGCGAAGCCGTGCAATGGCTCGAAGTGCTGCTGCCCGCTGCTGTGCAGGCCCGTGTGCGCCTGACCATCAAACTGCCTTGCCACCCCGAGTGGCAGCCGATGCTGCGCGAGGTGCAGGCCTGGGGCGTGCCCACGCTGCTGACCGGCTTGTCCAACCCGGTGCAACTGCTGTGGGCGCGTGCGCAAGGGGCCAACTACGTCGCGCCTTATGTGGGCCGCTTGCAGGGCGATGGGCGCGACGTCTGGTCATTGATCGAGGCCTGTGTGGCCGTGCAGGCCGATGGCCTGCAACTGCTGGCCGCCAGCATCAAGTCAGCCAATGTGCTGTCGCGCCTGATCGCCTGCGGTGCCCACGCTGTGACGGTGCGGCCCGAGTTCGCCGCCGAGCTGGCCACCGACCCGCTCACCCTGGCGGCCATGGCGCAGTTTGACCAGGATGTGCAGACGAGCCAGCAGGCTGTTTTGTCAGTTGACACCTGAGGTCCGACATCGTTACCTTCGTCGGCGCTCAAGCCACTGACTTGCGGAGTTCAAATCGACCGGTTGCGCGCCAGCGGCGGGTTGCGAGAGAAGTAATTCAAGATGCCGCGCATCAGCGCATCGGTCAGCTGCTTTTGGTAGGCATCGCTGCGCAGTTTTTCCTCTTCTTCAGGGTTGCTGATGAACGCGGTTTCCACCAGCACACTCGGAATGTCGGGCGCTTTGAGGACCGCAAAACCGGCCTGCTCGACACGGGGTTTGTGTAATTTCCCCACGCCACCGATCTCGCGCAGCAGGCTGCCGCCCAGCTGCAGGCTGTCCTTGATCTGGGCGGCGGTGCTCATGTCGAGCAGGGCACGTTGCACTTGGGCGTCCTGTGCCCCAAGGTTGATGCCGCCGATCAAGTCGGCCTTGTTTTCTTTTTGAGCCATCCAGCGAGCCGCACTGCTGGAGGCCGCGCCTTGGCTGAGCGCACACACGCTGGCACCGCTGGCCTGCGGTGTGAAAAACGCATCGGCGTGGATGCTGACAAACAGGTCGGCCTGCACGCGCCGGGCTTTTTGCACCCGCACATGCAGGGGCACAAAAAAGTCGGCATCACGCGTCAGATAGGCCCGCATGGGGCTGCCGCCCACGCTGCTCGCGTTGATGCGGTCGCGCAAGGTTTTGGCAATTTTGAGTACCACATCTTTTTCTCGGGTGCCGCCGGGGCCGATGGCACCGGGGTCTTCGCCCCCGTGACCCGGGTCCAGTGCGATCACGATCAAGCGGTCAGTGCTGCCTGGGCTCGCTGGGTGTGGCGGGTGATTCGGGTTGTCCACCACGGCCGAGGGGACAGGTTCAAATTCTTGTTTACGGGTGCTGGTTGCTGCTGGCGCTGGCTTCGTGTTGGCTTGGCTTTGCTTGGCGATCAATTCACCCAAGGGGTCGTTCAACGGGCCTGAAGAGGGTAGGGGCGTGGCCGTTGAGGGCGTTTTGGCCGAAGCACGCTCCTGAATCAGTTGCTCCAGCGGGTCAGTGGCTTGCGCGGGGTAGAGGTCGAGCACCAGGCGGTGGGCATAGGCGGCCACGGGCTGCAGGGTGAACACTTGGGGGGCGATGGGGCGTTTGAGGTCGATCACCAGACGCACGGTGTTGGCGTTGAACTGGCCGACGCGGATGCCCGCGATGTTGGGGTCGGACGCTTGCACCTTGCCGACCAGCTCACGCAGGGCGGCGTTGAGTTCCATGCCTTCGATGTCCACCGCCAGTCGGGGGGGCGAGTCGATGAAGGTTTGGCGGGTCTTGAGCGCGGTGTCTGATTCGAGGGTGACCCGGCTGTAGTCGGGTGCAGGCCAAATGCGCACGGCCAGCATATTGGCTCCCCGGGCCAACTGAGCGGCACCCAAGCTGAGCACGAGCAAGCTGACTTTGACGATGCGACGGCGGTCAGCGCGCATGTGACACCCCCGGATGCGCGGCGGCCCAGGTTTTCAGCCAGCGTTGGCCTTGCGGCGTGCCGGCGCTGATGCGCACGCGGCGTTGGTCCTCGTCGATGGCGTCCAGTTCAATCACCCAGTCAGGGGGGGGCAGTTGCCCCGCCACTTTGTCGGGCCATTCCATGAGTTTCAGGCCCGGCCCGGCAAAGATGTCTCGAAAACCGGCGTCTTCCCATTCCTGTGGGTCGCTGAAACGGTAAAAGTCAAAATGCCAGATGGGCCAGGCGCTGTCGTCTTCACCCGCTTGATGGGGCTCAACCACGGCGTAGGTAGGGCTTTTGATGCGACCTTGCACCCCGGCAGCGCGCAGCAGGTGGCGCACCAGCGTGGTTTTGCCTGCGCCCAGATTGCCACGCAGCTCAATGCGGGCATCACGCCCGCCCGTCCAGCTTGGCAGGGCATCGGCCAGTGCCGATGCAAAGGCGTGGGTGGCGGATTCATCGGGCCACAACGATGCCCAGACCGTGTCGGCCAAAGGGGTTTCGGCGGGGCTTCCTACAATCGGCGGGTGACTGCTCAACGTACTCAAATCGACCTTCTTGAACTGTGGGCCCAGATCCAGATCTGGGCGCGTGAGTTGGGATTGTCCCAAATTGGCGTGACCGGTATCGATTTGTCCTCGGCCGAGCCCGGATTACAGGCTTGGCTGGCCGCCGGATTTCACGGCAGCATGGCTTACATGCAAAGCCACGGCATGAAGCGTGCGCGCCCCGCCGAGTTGGTGCCCGGTACCGTGAGTGTGATCACCGCCCGCATGGATTATTTGCCGCAGGGCACCCCGCCGGATTGGGTAGCACGCGAGACCGCCCGCAGTGCGCAGCCAGGCGAAGCGGTGGTCTCGGTCTATGCCCGGGGGCGCGATTACCACAAGGTGCTGCGCAACCGTCTGCAAAAACTGCAAGAGCGGATCGCGCAGGCCATTGGCCCGTTTGGGCACCGTGTGTTCACTGATTCGGCCCCAGTGCTCGAAGCCGAACTGGCCTCCCGCAGCGGTTTGGGTTGGCGCGGAAAACACACGCTGGTGCTGTCGCGTGAGGCCGGGTCGATGTTTTTTCTGGGCGAGTTATTTGTCGATTTCGCTTTGCCCGAAACACCAGGAACCTCTTCGCATTGCGGCCAATGCACGGCTTGCATGGACCTGTGCCCAACGCAGGCCATCGTCGGCCCCTACCAACTGGATGCGCGGCGGTGCATTTCTTATCTGACGATTGAGCATGCCGGGCCGATTGATGAAGTCTTGCGACCGCTGATCGGCAACCGAATTTATGGCTGCGATGACTGCCAGCTGGCCTGCCCTTGGAACAAATTTGCACAGGTCAGCACCATGCCCGATTGGCAGCCTCGTGATGGACTGAGTGCGGGCCGCATTGTTCAGCTCATGGCTTGGAGTGAGGCTGAATTTTTGAGCAGCACCGAAGGCAGCGCCATTCGTCGCATTGGTCACGCCCGCTGGCTGCGCAATCTGGCGTTGGCGTCGGGCAATGCTTTGGCATCGGAGTCGCTCAGTGTTGCTGAGCGGCATGGCTTGCAACAAGCCCTGAGAGCACATGCGGCGCATCCAGATCCGGTGGTGAAAGATCAGGTGTCCTGGTCTTTGCGCCGGGCTTAATGCAACACGCCCAACGCAAAGGGCAAACTCCACATGCCTGACAAGGTGGACAAGCTGACCAAGCCAGCGACATAGGGGCCGTTGTAGCCCATGCGGGCTGCCAGCACATAGCAAGTCGATGCCGTGGGCAGGGCCGAAAACGCCAGCAACACGGTGGTTTGTGTGGCATCCAATGCAAACCACCGCGACATGCCCAGCGCTACCAAAGGCAGCAGCAGGTGCTTGACCGTCAGCACGCACAGTCCCAGCAATTTGCCTTGCCGCAAAGTGCCCAGTTGCATGCCTGCACCTGCCGCCATCAAACCCAAAGCCAGAGATGCTGCACCGATGCGGCTGACGCTCGGGTCTAGCCATTGCGGCATGCGAAAGCCCAGCAGGTTGGCGGTCAACCCTAAGCCTGTCGCCATGATCAGTGGATTGCGCACCAGTTCACGCAAAAAACCAGTGTTGGCATGCCGGGCCATCGGCCAGACAGCACCGATGTTGAACAGTGGTACGCACACGCCAATCAACATCGAAATCAGCAGCAAGCCTTGCGGCCCGGCCAACCTTTCGGCCAAGGCCAGCGCAATGAAGGAGTTAAAACGAAAACCCACTTGGGCACTGGCGGCGTGGTCGCGCTTGTCCAGCCGCTTTCCCAAGAAAGGCCAGTAAGGCAGGCTGTAAGACAGGGCGATGGCACACACCCCCAAGCTCAGGCCTGCGCCGATAAGGCTGGATGCGGCATTCAGGTCAATCGGACTTTTCACAATGGAGTGAAACAGCAGCACGGGAAACAGAAAGAAATACACCAGACTTTCGACCGATTGCCAAACGGGCCGATCAAGGGCTGTGTAACGGCAAATCAGATAGCCGCACAAAATCAGGGAAAAGTCGGGGAAGAGGAGTTGGGCGAAGTTCACATGGCTAGGATAACTGCCCACAGCCACTGACTTGAGGGTGTCTGTCGCCTTGGGGCATAAGCCTGAAGATTTTCATATTTTTATGGTTTTCCCTCGCGGTAAATTGCCATCTTTTGCCTATCATGGTTGATCTTTACAGGAGTTTTGAATGAAGCGTCGTGAATGGATTTCTGCGGCCGGCCTGGCTGCCACCGTTTTGGCCAGTGGTTCGGTGTGGGCTCAGGCTTACCCCAACAAACCCATCAGGTTGCAAGTGCCATTTGCACCGGGCGGTACCACCGACATCGTGGCGCGTGTGATATCAGAACCCTTGGGCAAAGCCTTGGGTCAAAGTGTCATCGTCGAGAACAAAGCCGGTGGTGGTGGTGTGGTCGGCGCGACCGAAACCGCACGGGCGGCACCCGACGGTTACAGCTTTGGCATGGCCACGGTGTCGACCACTGCTGCCAACCCGGCCATCAACCCCAAAATTCCGTACAACGTCCTGACGGATTTCACGCCCATCATCAACATCGCGGCTACGCCCAATGTGATTGCGGTACATCCGAGTTTTCCAGCCAAGGATTACAAAGGGTTCATCGCGGAGTTGAAGAAAAATCCTGGCAAATACTCTTACGCATCTTCGGGTACGGGCGGGATCGGGCATCTGCAAACCGAATTGTGGAAGAGCCTGGCAGGCGTGTTCATCACACACATCCCATACCGCGGTGCTGGGCCAGCGCTGAACGATACCGTTGCGGGCCAAGTGCCGATCATTTTTGACAACATGCCTTCGGCGTTGCCTTTCATTCAGTCGGGCAAGTTGGTGCCCATCGTGGTGGCGGCCCCGCAACGTCTGCCCCAACTGCCTAATATCCCGACCTTCAAGGAAATTGGTCTGGAACCTGTCAACCGCATGGCTTATTACGGCATCTTGGGACCTAAAAACCTGCCCAAAGAGGTTGTGGACAAGATCAGTGCTGGTGTGAAAAAAGCCTTGCAAGAACCCGGTGTGGCCAAGCGCATCAACGACACGGGTTCTTTGATTGTGGCCAATACACCTGAGGAGTTCGCAGCCCAGATCAAGGCCGAGTTCGAGGTCTACAAGAAGGTTGTGGATCAGCAAAAACTCAAGCTCGACTGATGCACGAGGCGAGCCAGACGTCTATCGACCGTTTTGTCGAAGCCCTCTGGCTGGAAGACGGCTTGGCCACCAACACTTTGACCGCCTACCGCCGCGATCTGGGTTTGTTGGCTACTTGGCTGTTTTTGATGCATCGGCTGGCGCTGGATACCGTACAAGAACAGCATTTGCAAGCTTACTTTGCACAACGGCATGCGCAAACCAAGGCCACTTCGGCCAATCGACGACTCACCGTCTTCAAACGGTACTTTCGCTGGGCGCTGCGCGAACACTTGGTGCAGGCCGACCCCACGCTGCGCATGCTGGCCGCCAAACAGGCGCTGCGTGTGCCCAAGACCCTCGCGGAGGCTCAGGTCGATGCGCTGTTGTCGGCCCCTGATGCGGACACCGATCTGGGCTTGCGCGACCGCGCCATGCTGGAGTTGATGTACGCCAGCGGCTTGCGGGTCAGCGAATTGGTACAGCTCAAGACCCTGCATGTTTCACTCAATGAAGGGGTGTTGCGCATCATGGGCAAAGGCAGCAAAGAACGTCTGGTGCCCTTTGGTGAAGAAGCCCGTGAATGGTTGCAGCGCTACCTGGGCCGTGCCAGGCCTGCCTTGCTGGGCCAGCGCCAGACCGAAGACCTGTTTGTCACCAGCAGCGGACCCAAACCGGGCACGGGCATGTCACGCGTCATGTTCTGGAACCTGGTCAAGCGCTATGCCCTGGAGGCGGGCATCACCGCGCCGCTGTCGCCTCACACGCTGCGCCACGCCTTTGCCACGCATTTGCTCAACCACGGAGCCGATTTGCGTGCCGTGCAAATGCTGCTAGGCCATGCCGACATCTCCACCACAACCATCTACACACATGTAGCCCGCGAGCGACTCAAGACGCTGCATGCCCAACACCATCCCAGAGGGTAATGGGCGAGGGTTTTGCGCAAGTGCGTCAACCTGATTCGCGAGCAGGGGCTGGCTTCCACAAGGGCTGATGCGCTCAGCTGAGCGCGGCCAATTCAGTCTCTTCAAACCCTGCCAGACGCCGTGCCGCCATGTTGAACGGTGGGCGTAATTTGGGGGCATCGTATTGCCCAATCAGCGCTGCATAGGTGCTGACCGGGTCGAGTCCACGTTGCGAACACAGATACCGGTACCAGCGGTTGCCTGCGGCCACATGGCCGATTTCTTCTTCCAAAATGATGTCCAGAATCTCGCCCGCCCGGTGGTCGCCCACGCTGACCAATTTGTTTTTGACGCCAGGTGAGGCGTCCAGACCTCGGGCCTCCATGGTGCGCGGCACGATGCCGATGCGGGCCAACACGTCGCCCTGCGTGCGCTCGGCCATGTCCCACAAGGTGTTGTGCGCCGGAAAGTCGCCATAGTCAAAACCCATACCCACCAAATGCTCGCGCAGCAGAGTGAAGTGCTTGGCCTCTTCTTGAGCGATGCGCACCCAGTCGGTATAAAAGGTATCGGGCATGCCCGCAAAGCGCCAGACCACGTCCAAGGCGAGGTCGATGGCGTTGAGTTCGATGTGGGCAATCGAATGCACCAGCATGGCCCGGCCTTCGGGGGTGGCCATGGATTTGGCTTTGAGCTGGGTGTGGGGCACTAGCACGGGCTTGGCCGAGCGGCCAGGGCCTGCGCTGGATGCTTGAAGGACTTCTTCGGCGCGCACGGGCAAGCTCAGGTCCAAGGCCAAAGTGGTCTTGGCTTTCAGCACAGGATCGGTTTGGCCCCAAGGGCTCAGGGCAGCAGTGCGCAAAGACAAGGTGGTCACAGTCAAAATGGCTTGAAATCAGAAAATGGCATCTCTGGCTCACGTCGTACCGTCAGCCTCCCTACAATTGTAGGTTTCCCCCAATCCCTCAACATCCAGGAGCCCCCATGGCCATCTACCAACTCGACTCCCACATCCCCGAAGTGGCAGACAGTGCTTGGGTCGCAGACAACGCGCAGGTGATGGGGGCGGTCAAGATCGCGGCCGATGCCAGCGTGTGGTTTGGGGTGACCGTGCGTGGCGATACCGAAACCATCGAGATCGGCGAGGGCAGCAACATTCAGGATGGCAGCGTGATGCACGCCGACCATGGCAAGCCCCTCAAGGTGGGTAAGCATGTGACGGTGGGCCACATGGTCATGCTGCATGGCTGCACCATTGGCGACGAGTCGCTGATCGGCATTGGCGCGGTGGTGCTCAACGGTGCCAAGATCGGTAAAAACTGTTTGGTGGGCGCAGGCTCATTGGTGACCGAAGGCAAGGAATTTCCCGATGGCTCCATGATCATGGGCACGCCCGCCAAAGTGGTGCGTGAACTCAGCCCCGAGCAAATTGAAGGCTTGCGCCAAAGCGCACTTCACTACGTCGAAAACGCCCGTCGATTCAAGGCGGGTCTGAAGAAAATTGGCTGAGCATTTGCAGCCTCGCCAACACTTAACTTTTGAGGATCGGCCCCCACGGGCTGTAGATTGAACTTTGTCCGAACTCCATAAATTCATTTTCGAAGGCCTGCCGGTTCGCGGCATGCTGGTGCGCTTGACCGATGCTTGGCAAGACACCTTGGTGCGTCGCGCCGCCAATTCAGAGACCGGTGCTTATCCCGCACCCGTGCGCCAGTTGCTGGGCGAGATGGCCGCTGCGGGCGTGCTGATGCAGGGCAACATCAAGTTCAACGGCGCTTTGGTGCTGCAAATTTTTGGCGATGGCCCGGTGAAGTTGGGCGTGGTCGAAGTGCAGCCCGACCTGAGTCTGCGCGCTACCTGCACCCAGGTGGGCGAGGTGGCCGAAGACGCGACGCTGAGCCAAAT
>CAYRBW010000038.1:0-2691 GCA_964422575.1 uncultured Limnohabitans sp. | reverse complement strand
TTGCGCCATCACGCTCGACCCGCAAGACCGCTTGCCGGGTCAGCAACCCTACCAGGGTGTGGTGCCTTTGTTTGATGACCGAGGCGAAAAACTGGAGAACATCAGCGAAGTGCTGGAGCACTACATGCTGCAGTCCGAGCAACTGGACACCGTGCTGGTGCTGGCGGCCGACGACAAGGTGGCGGCGGGTTTGCTGATCCAGCGTTTGCCCATCGAAGGCGAGGGCAATTTGGCCGGCAAGACCGACTCACTCATGCGCGAGTCGGTGCTGGGCCAAAGCGAAGACTTCAGCCGCATTTCGATTTTGACCAAGAGCCTCAAGCGCGAAGAGTTGCTCACGCTGGATGCCGAAACCATCTTGCACCGCCTGTATTGGGAGGAACCGCTGGCGCGTTTTGAGCCCTTCATCGGCGAGACGGGCCCGCGCTTTGCCTGCCGCTGCAACCGCGAGCGCGTGGGCAACATGATCCGCAGCTTGGGTACCGAAGAGGTCGAAGGCATCATTGCCGAGCAGGGGCAGGTCGAAGTGGGTTGCGACTTTTGTGGTGCGCAATACCGCTTTGACCCGGTGGATGCGGCGGGCCTGTTCACGGGTTTGCCGGCAGACCTGTTCGGCGGCTCTGTGCATTGAGCGGGTATTCGAGACACATGGGTGCGAGTGGGCCCCTGTTCGCGAATGATTGAGCTCCCAGAGCGCACATTCGTCCGCAGGGGCGAGCTTCCACAGAGCCTTTTAGCCTGATCGCTTGGCCAGCAGTCCTGTGAACAGTTTGTGTTCACACTCCGGCTCGCTGCATTCGTTGCATTGCCAGACGCTGCGGCCATCGTTGATGGCAAATTGGGCGTTCTCGCGGATCATGCTGGCGGTATCGTCTTCACCGGGCAGACCCAAAGCCAGCAGGGCGTTGTTCAAACGTTGGTGTCCCTGACCATAAATCACACGGTAAGCGATGCCTGAACGCTCTAGGGCTTGCCGCACCAAGGTGTCCACTGGGCCTCGCACATGGGGGCCGTCGCGCTGTAGGCCATCGGCCACCCAGGGCAAATCTATGCCCGTGACCAAGGTGGTGTCATACAGGGCTTGGTGCGCTAACGCCATGGGGTAAAGGCGGTCGTCGTCAAAAAGCATGTGGCTGTAGACCGCTGTCATGAGCGGGGTGGTGTCTGCAATCACCCAGGCTCCAGGTGCTTGCTCCACGGCACGGGCCTGTGCAATGGCAATGTCCATTTGTTCGTGAGCCTGTGGTGTTCGACCTTCACGTTCACACCATTCACGCAGCACTTCGACTGCGGTGTAAACCGCGTGCCCACGCATCCGGAACACGTTGGACAAGGCCTGTGCCAGCCATGACTTGCCGGTACTTTCGGCTCCCAAAATGGCGATGCGCTGCCCCCGGCTCATGCCGTCTGCAGTTTACGTTGCCATGCGCGCCAGCCCCACACGCTCATGGCGGTGAACAAGGTGTAGAGCACACAGGTCAACCACAGCGCTTTGTGGGCAAACAACGCGACGCTGATCGTGTTGACCACGGTCCATACCAGCCAGTTTTCGATGTATTTGCGCCCCAAAAGGACTTGACCAACCAAACTCAAGGCGGTGGGCAGGGCATCCCACCAGGCGACATCGCTGTCAGTGAAGGATTGCAAAAGCAAAGCCAGTGTGGGCCACAATAAGCCACTGGCAATCACCACCAGCCACCAACCATGGGCCGTGAGTCGCTGGATCACGAGGGCGGGTTGCGCGGCATTTGCCTTGCGTAACCATTGCCACCAGCCCCACAAGGCCAATGCGGCAAACACCAGCTGTAGACCTGCTTCGCCATACAGCAGGCTGTCTTTGAACACAAAAAAGTAAAGAACTGAACTGGCGATGGCCAGCGGCCAACTCCAGTGCAGTTCCTTGATGCTACAGACCACCATCACCAAAGCCAGAACGAAGCCAGCGATCTCGGTGGCAGACATCATTTGGCGATCTGGACGTAGATTTCGTCGGGCTTGACCATGCCCAACTCATGGCGTGCACGTTCTTCCACCATGTTCAGACCTTCTTTGAGGTCACTGACCTCGGCGCTGAGTTGCTCAATTTTGCGACGTGCTTCCTCATTGGCCACTTTTTGCAGTTGCAGCTCGCGCTCAAGCTCAGCGACACTGGGCACTCCGCCTCGACCCAACCACAGTTGGGCTTGCACGATCACCAGCAAGGTGATCAGCACGATGGGAACGAGGCGGTTGCCCATGACGTTCAACGCAGGTTATAGAAGGCAGCGCGGCCAGGGTACACGGCCACTTCGCCCAAGTCTTCTTCGATGCGCAACAGTTGGTTGTACTTGGCCATGCGGTCCGAGCGGCTCATGGAGCCGGTCTTGATCTGACCTGCATTCAAACCGACAGCGATGTCAGCGATGGTGCTGTCTTCAGTCTCGCCTGATCGATGTGAGATGACGGCGGTGTAACCAGCGCGCTTGGCCATTTCGATGGCCTCGAAGGTTTCGGTCAGGGTGCCAATCTGGTTGATCTTGATCAGGATCGAGTTAGCGATGCCCTTGTCGATGCCTTCTTTGAAGATCTTGGTGTTGGTCACGAACAGGTCGTCACCCACGATCTGCACGTTTTTGGCCAAGCGCTCGGTCAGCACTTTCCAGCCATCCCAGTCGCCTTCGGCCATGCCGTCCTCGATGCTGATGATGGGGT
>CAYRBW010000037.1:0-15818 GCA_964422575.1 uncultured Limnohabitans sp. | reverse complement strand
TGGCCAAAGTGATTTAAGGACCCAAGAACATGACATCCCTCGTTATTGCAGAACACGACAACGCCTCGATCAAAGGTGCGACCCTGAACACCGTGACCGCTGCTGCCGCTTGCGGCGGTGATGTGCATGTGCTGGTGGCTGGCCACAACGCCGCTGCCGCTGCTCAAGCTGCCGCGCAAATTGCTGGTGTTGCCAAAGTGATCCACGCCGACAGTGAGGCCTTGGCCCACGGCTTGGCCGAAAACGTCGCAGCCCAAGTGCTCGCCATCGTTGGCAACTACAGCCACATTCTGTTCCCCGCGACGGCTGCTGGCAAAAACGTGGCCCCCCGCGTGGCAGCCAAACTGGATGTGGCTCAGATCAGTGATGTGACCCAAGTCATCTCGGCCGACACGTTTGAGCGCCCGATCTACGCAGGTAACGCGATGGCGACCGTGCAGTCCACCGACGCGACCAAGGTCATCACCGTGCGCACGACAGGCTTTGACGCCGCAGCCGTCACAGGTGGCAGCGCTGCTGTGGAATCTGCAGCCGCCCAAGCCGACAGCGGCAAGAGCAGCTTTACACGCAGCGAGATAGCCAAGAATGACCGCCCAGAACTGACCGCCGCCAAGATCATCGTCTCCGGTGGCCGCGCCTTGGGCAGCTCGGAGAAGTTCAACGAAGTGATGACGCCGCTGGCCGATAAGCTGGGCGCAGCCATCGGTGCCAGCCGCGCAGCGGTGGACGCAGGCTACGCTGCCAACGACCTGCAAGTGGGTCAGACGGGTAAGATCGTCGCACCTCAACTGTATGTCGCGTGCGGCATCTCGGGTGCGATTCAGCACTTGGCAGGTATGAAGGACTCCAAGGTGATCGTGGCGATCAACAAGGACCCTGAAGCGCCGATCTTCAGCGTGGCGGACTTTGGCCTCGAAGCCGATCTGTTTGCTGCTGTGCCTGAGTTGACCAACGCACTGTGATCATTTGACGACTGCAAAAAAGGCCTCCGAGAGAGGTCTTTTTTGTACCCAAACCCAGACTTACCGGAGACTTTCATGAGCTACACCGCCCCCCTCAAGGACATGCTGTTCAATATCGAGCACCTGGCCCGCATCGACCAGATTGCGCAGATCCCTGGCTTTGAAGACGCCGGTCTGGAAACCGCGCAAGCGGTGTTGGAGGAGTGCGGCAAACTCAATACCGAAGTGATTGCGCCGCTGAATTGGGAGGGGGACAAGAATCCGTCTTTTCACCACGGCGGCAACCAGGTCACGACCACACCCGGTTTTAAGGAGGCTTACAAGCAGTTCACCGAAGGCGGCTGGCAAAGCCTACAGCACCCGGCCGAGTTTGGTGGTCAGGGCTTGCCCAAGACCATCGGCGCGGCTTGCGGTGAAATGCTCAACTCGGCCAACATGAGTTTTGCGCTTTGCCCCATGCTGACCGACGGTGCCATCGAGGCCTTGTTGACGGCGGGCTCGGACGACATGAAGGCCAAGTACCTTGAAAAACTCATCTCGGGTGAGTGGACCGGCACCATGAACCTGACCGAACCACAAGCGGGTTCGGATCTGGCGGCAGTGCGTACCCGTGCCGAGCCCCAGCCTGACGGCACCTACAAAGTCTTTGGCACCAAGATCTACATCACTTACGGCGAGCACGACATGGCCGAGAACATCATCCATCTGGTGTTGGCCCGTGTGCAAGGTGCGCCAGAAGGCGTCAAGGGCATCAGTTTGTTCGTTGTGCCCAAATTCATGGTCAATGGCGATGGCTCTTTGGGCGCACGCAACGACGTGTATTGTGTCTCCATTGAACACAAGATGGGCATCAAGGCCAGCCCCACAGCGGTGCTGCAGTATGGCGATGGAATGGCGACAAGCATTGCAGACAGCAACGGACCTGGCGCTGTGGGCTTCCTGGTGGGCGAAGAAAACCGTGGCCTCGAGTACATGTTCATCATGATGAACGCCGCCCGCTATGCAGTGGGCGTGCAGGGCATCTCGATTGCTGAGCGCGCGTACCAGCATGCCGTGCAGTACGCACGTGACCGCGTGCAGAGCCGCCCGGTCGACGGCAGCTTGCCCGGCGCTGGCCCCATCATTCACCACCCCGATGTGCGTCGCATGCTCATGACCATGCGCGCCTACACCGAAGCTTGCCGTTCTCTGGCTTCGGTGGCCGCCGCCGCCTACGATGCTGCGCACCATCACCCCGATGCCGAAGTGCGCAAGCAAAACCAGTCCTTCTATGAATTCATGGTGCCGCTGGTCAAGGGTTACAGCACCGAGATGAGCCTGGAAGTCACCAGCTTGGGCGTGCAGGTGCACGGCGGCATGGGCTTCATCGAAGAAACCGGCTGTGCCCAGTACTACCGCGATGCCAAGATCCTGACCATCTACGAGGGCACCACCGCCATCCAGGCCAACGACCTGGTGGGACGAAAAACCTCGCGCGACGGTGGTCAAACCGCCAAAGCCCTGGCTGATCAAGTGGCTCAGACTGAGGCGCACCTGGTGGCCTCCGGCAACGCGGATGCGCAGGCCATGGCCAAGCGCCTAAAGGCTGCTCGTGAAGCCTTTGTCGACGTGGTCAACTTTGTGGCCGGCAACACCAAAGCCAAGCCCAACGACGTGTTTGCAGGCAGCGTGCCTTATCTCATGCTCACGGGCAACCTGATGGCCGGCTGGCAAATGGGTCGCGCCATGCTGGTGGCCCAGACACCTGAGGCACAGGCGCAAGACGCCGCTTTCATGGCCAGCAAGATCACCACGGCGCGCTTTTATGCCGATCACATTCTGTCCAAGGTGCCCGGTATCCGCGACAGCATTGTCGAAGGTGCGGGCAGTGTGACGGCGTTGGCGCTCGACGCATTTTGAGCCGCATTGTTCACCTCTGATGTTGGACAGGCCCCAGCCATCGGTTGGGCCTATTGAATTTCAGCAGCGTTCTGCTGTCAGGCATGTCCCCGCGCCGACAGCGATCTGTGTTCTGGTCTTACACAATCACGCCATCATTTGAGGAGACTCCATGTCAAAATTGCCCCCTGTTCTGGCCAATCTGTCATTTCCCGCCATTGCCTCCCCCTTGTTCATCATCAGCAACCCCAAACTGGTGATTGAACAGTGCAAGGCCGGTATTGTGGGCTCCATGCCTGCTTTGAACGCTCGTCCTGCCGCTCAGTTAGAAGAGTGGTTGATTGAAATCACCGAAGCCCTTGCCGCTTACAACAACGCCAATCCCGATAATCCTGAAACACCATTTGCCATCAACCAAATCGTGCACAAGAGCAACGACCGTCTGGAACACGACATGGCCTTGTGCGTGAAGTACAAGGTGCCGATCATCATCACTTCTTTGGGCGCGCGCGAAGAGATCAATGCCGCAGCCCACAGCTACGGCGGCGTGGTCTTGCACGATATCATCAACAACAAACACGCCCACAAGGCCATCGAAAAAGGCGCTGATGGCCTGATCGCTGTGGCTGCTGGAGCTGGTGGTCATGCTGGCGTGAAAAGCCCCTTTGCCTTGATTCAGGAAATTCGCCAGTGGTTCGATGGTCCGGTGGCTTTGTCGGGTTCGATCGCCACGGGCGACGCCATCTTGGCAGCGCAGGCCATGGGTGCTGACTTTGCTTACATGGGTTCTGCTTTCATCGCTACCCACGAGGCCCGTGCTACAGATGAGTACAAGCAAGCCATTGTGGATAGCAACTCGGACGACATTGTCTACAGCAATCTGTTCACTGGCGTGCATGGCAATTACCTTGCACCATCGATTCGCGCTGCGGGCCTCGATCCTGAGAACCTGCCTGAGTCTGATCCCAGTAAGATGAATTTTGGTGGCGACGCCAAAAAGGCCTGGAAAGACATCTGGGGTTGCGGTCAGGGCATTGGTGCCATTCATGCGGTGCAGAGCACAGCTCAATTGGTGGCGCAGCTCAAGGCTCAATACCAGGCAGCACGAACTCGGTTAGCTCTGTGATCGGCAGCCCACCGACGTGAATCTCACTTCACCTGCATCTGCCAAGCGCCCTTCTGGGCGCTCTTTTTTGATCGATGCGATCAAGGCCTCAGGCTGTCTGCTGATCGTGTTGCATCACATGGCGTTTTACGGCCCCATGTCGGATGTGGTGGCCACCGCATGGCCTCTTGTGGTTGGTTGGTTGTATGACCACGGTCGACTCGCAGTCCAATTCTTTTTGGTCTGTGCGGGTTTTCTCACGGCGAGCAGTCTGGCTCATTATGAGTCGTTGGACCTGTCAGAGGCCCTCAAGTTGGCATGGCAGCGCTATTTGCGACTGGCCATTCCTTTGCTGGCAGCACTCAGTTTCACGGTGTTGGTGACCGAGTGGGTGCGACCCGACTTTGAGCATGCCAGTTTGTCAGCCACACCAGACTGGGGGCAGGCTCTCGCGCACACGTTGTTTCTGCAGCACCTGCTTGACATGGAAGCCTTGTCGGCAGGCATTTGGTATGTGGCCATCGACTTTCAGTTGTACGCGATGGCTCTGCTCAGTCTGATGATGGTGAAAGTCTGCCGCTTTGCACAGGTGGTACCGTCGGCCCAAACTTTGCGCTGGGCCATCTGGGTAGGCTTGACCTGTGCCTCCTTGTGGTGGTGGAACTTGCAGCCGACCTTGGATGATCATGGCCTGTATTTTTTGGGTTCTTACGGATTGGGTTTGTTGGCTTGGGAAGCGAGACGGCGTGGAGACTTGGCTTTGCCCGATGATGCTGTTCAGCGATTGGCCAACTGGGCGCTGATTCTGGTGTTGGGTGCTGTGGCCTGGTGGTTAGAGCCCCGTTGGCGGCTGGTAGTGGCCTGGGGCGTTGCCTGTTTGTTGATCGCTGTACCGGTCAGTTGGTTCACAGGCGAGGCGGTGCGTTCTTTTGCAGCACGTCAGTCTGTGAAATGGTTGTCCAAGGTGTCTTATTCGGTTTTCTTGATTCATTTTGGGGTGTGCTTGGTCGTCAATGCTGTCGTGACAGCGCTGTGGCCCGACGCCTTGTGGGCCAACGTGTTGGGCATGTTGATCGCATTGCTTTTTTCCCTGGTGTTGGGAGGCTTGCTGCACAGTTTTGTGGAGCGCCAAGCCCCTTCTGTGTGGCGTTGGTGGCTTTGGGTGGGGATGTTCAAGGCCAGCGTGGCTCTGGCCTTGCTCATGAACCCTGTCGCTTGAACAGGGTGGTTGCGACTCACGCGCCAGCGTTGGCTTTGACTTTTTCGGTGATGTAAGCCAAAGCCTCCTCCACCTGGTCAATCAAAATCAGGCAAAGATCGCCCGAGGACAGACGACTCAGAGCCGTGTCGATGGCTTTGAACTCGCCTTGGATGTCTTGCACGTAAGTGGTTCGCGCGGCACCTTGTAATCCTTCGCGCAGCAAAGCAATGACTTCGCCGTCTTCACGGCCCCGCTGGCAGGCATCTTGGTAAAGCAAGACCTCGTCAAACGCTTGACCCAGGATTTTGGTTTGGTCGCGGATGTCTTGGTCGCGTCGGTCTCCTGCGCCGCTGATGACGACCATGCGTTTTTTGGCAGGCATGTTGTCCACCGCCTGCACCAGCGCCTGGATGGCATCCGGGTTGTGACCGTAGTCGGCAATCAGGGTGGCACCGCGGTAGTCAAACACATTGAATCTGCCGGGCACGCCCTGGATGTCGCTGATGAAGGTGGCCACGCCTTGTGCAATGGCTTCCCACGGTACACCCACGGCCCAGGCCGCACCAATGGCAGCCATCACGTTTTCGGTTTGAAATCCGATTTGACCTTGCCGCGTGAGCGGCACTTGCGCCAATGGGATGCGAAGAACTTGCTTGCCTTTTTGTGCAACGATGTGACCGTCTTCGGTGAACACCACGCGTTTGCCTTGGGCACGGTGGGTGGCCAGCACGGGCTGGTTGGCGTCCAGGGCAAAAAAGGTCACATCACCCGGGCAGTGTGGGGCCATCGAGGCCACAGCGGGATCGGCGGCGTTGAGCACTGCCGTGCCGCCTTGTTCCACGTTGAGCACGATCACGCGCTTCAAGACCGACAAGTCTTCGAGTGTGGTGATGTAGTTCAGACCCAAGTGGTCGCCGCCGCCCATGTTGGTGACGATGGCCACATTGCAGCGGTCAAAGGCCAGGCCTTCGCGCAGCAGGCCGCCGCGTGCGGTCTCGAAAACAGCCGCATCCACATCGGGGTGCATCAGCACGTTGCGTGCACTGCGTGGGCCACTGCAGTCGCCGGAGTCGGTTTGGCGGCCATTGACGTAAACGCCATCGGTGTTGGTCATACCCACACGCAGACCTTGAGTTTTCAGCAAGTGGGCGGTTAAGCGAACGGTGGTGGTTTTGCCGTTGGTGCCCGTGACCGCAATCACCGGAATGCGACCGGTTGAACCATTGGGGAACATCTGGTCGATCACGGCGTTGCCCACGTCACGGCCTTTGCCATAGGAGGGGCTGATGTGCATGCGCAAGCCGGGGGCAGCATTGACTTCGACAATCCCGCCGTTTTGTTCTTCGAGAGGTCGCAAAACGGATTCGCACACCACATCCACGCCACAAATGTCGAGACCGACCATCTGGGCTGCTTCAATGACGCGGGCGGCTACTTCGGGGTGCACATCGTCGGTCACATCGGTGGCACTGCCACCAGTCGACAAGTTGGCGTTATTGCGCAAAATGACCCGTCGGCCTTTTTCCGGAATCGATTCGGGCTCCAGATCTTGGGCGCGCAAGCGGCCGATCGCGATGTCGTCAAAACGGATTTTGGTCAAGGAGGTGGAGTGCCCCGTGCCGCGACGCGGGTCGGCGTTCACCAGATCAACCAATTGGCGCACCGTATGCTTGCCATCGCCCACCACCAAAGGGGGCTCGCGGCGCGCGGCGGCGATCAGCTTGTTACCCACTACCAGCAGGCGGTAATCATGGCCTGGTAAAAACTTCTCGATCATCACGGTGCCATAGCGTTCGGCTGTGGCATAGGCGTTGTCAAAAGCGCTGCGCTCGGTGATGTTGACCGTGACGCCCTTGCCCTGGTTGCCATCTTGCGGCTTGACCACAACAGGCAGGCCGACTTCGAGGGCAATGGCCCAAGCTTCGTCGGGCGTTTGTGCTGGACGGCCTAAGGGCACAGGCACGCCAGCGGCATGCAGCAGTTGTTTGGTCAGATCTTTGTCTTGCGCGATCGACTCGGCGATGGCGCTGGTCGAGTCAATTTCTGCCGCTTGAATGCGTCGCTGCTGCGAACCCCAACCAAATTGCACCAAGCTGCCGTCTGTGAGGCGTCTGAATGGAACGCCTCGGGCAACTGCCGCATCAACGATCGCGCCAGTGGAGGGCCCCAAGCGGACGTCTTCGTCCAATTCGTGCAGTTGGGTCAAAGCACTTTCCAGGTCAAAGCCATGGCTTTGCATGGCTGACTGGCAAAGTTTTTCGGCCAATTCCAGCGCCAGGCGACCCACGACTTCTTCTGAATACTGAACCACGACCTGGTAGACCCCAGGTTCTTCGGTGGCTGTTGTTCGGCTGAATGTGACGGGACAACCCGCTTGGACTTGCAGGGCCAGAGTGACTTTCTCCAGTGCATGGGCCATCGACGGCGCCTGCCCCGAACGGTTGCCTTCGATCGGGCCGACTTCTGGAAAAATACGGCGCAAGCGCTGCTCAATTGGGTGATTGGCTGACAGGCTGCGTTCGGCCTCTGGACAGGTCACGATGGCTTCAATGGCCGTGTGACGGCTCCACAAATTGGGACCGCGCAGCGCGCGAATTCTTGACACTTCCATGAACCAGGATTCCTGTATGCAGTAGGGCCGAAGGGCTCGTTGGGTGTTAATGAGAGTTGTTTTGGCCGAAGCTTTTCACACCAGCACGGATCAAATCCACACCGATGTCCAAAGCCCAAGCCACGCAGGCGGCAACGAGCATGTCGTCGGTGCTGAGTTGACCATCTTGCAGCAAGCGTGACACAGCGGGGCGCTTGGTCGATAGCACGAAAAACTCACGTTCGCCTTCGCGCAAGACCAGTTGTCCGTCACGCCAGAAGGCCACTCGACCACCTTCGGCTTGATGCCCGACCAAGCAGGCGTTGTTTTCGTCGGCGCAGTAAAAAACCACGCTGCCGTCGCAGTAGCTGGCCAAGCCGGCCACTTGCGGGTCAGTAGCGTTCAGTACGGCAGTGCCATGGGGCAAGATCACGTCGATCTGAGTGCGCACGTAGCTGGGCATCTTTTCGTCACTACCGGCATACAAGTCTTCCAGTTTTGTGGCTTTGGGCATGCGTGTCACAACGCCGACTTGGCAGCGGTCATAAGGCAAACCTTCTGCCAGCAAATGGCGCACATCGCTTTCAAAGACGGCCGCCTGAACAGACCTGTTGATTAGCAATCGCTGGGCATTGTCCCAGTCCATGCCATTTTGATGTTGCAGTCGTCGTTGATTCATGAACAACCCGTCAGCACAAGCCAGCCCGGTATAAAGCCCTTTGAGGTGCAAAAGCCAAGAAATCAGCTGCGCCGGACGCGTGGTGTCACCATCGCCCATGAGGCCCACGACCGGAATACGACCGGTATCTGCGGACTTGAACAAATGGTTGGCAATAGCCTGACCCACTGGGCGCGGCTGGCCTATGGCGGGTTTCAGGTGCATGAGCAAGCCTGGGCCTGCATTGACTTCGACAATCGCACCACCTTGTGCGGCCAAGGGTTGTGAGATGTCTTGTGCCACCAAATCTACACCTGCGATGTCCAGTCCCACGACGCGAGCGGCCAAGACCGCTTGTGCGGCCACATCGGGGTGCACTTCGTCGGTCACGTCCAGCGCCATGTTGCCGGTGCGCATGATCAACACTGATCGCCCCGCTTCAGGCACGCTGTCGGCCGTGAGACCTTGGCGTTTGAGCTCGAGTACCGAGGTCGTGTGCTCATCGAGGCGGATGGTGTCAAGCGGGAAATCTTCTTCCTCGCCACGGCGCGGGTCAGAGTTGATTTGAAGCTCGATCAACTCGTTCACAGTGTGCATACCATCACCCACGATGCTGGCGGTCTCGCCTTTGTTGGCCGCGACGACCTGGTCACCCACCACCAGCAGGCGGTGCTCTTCACCGAGGATAAAGCTTTCCACAATGACTTCGCTGCCTTCGGCCAAGGCGATGTCGTAGGCGGCCTCAATGTCTTCTTGTTTGGACAGTTCGAGCGAAACGCCCCGTGCGTGGTTACCGTCTGTGGGCTTGACGCACACAGGCAATCCAATGTCTTGTGCCGCGTCCCAAGCCGCAGCAGGGCTGCCCACGATTTGACCTTGAGGCACAGGCACGCCGCACATGCTGAGCAGTTGTTTGGTCAGGTCTTTGTCTTTGGAGATGCCCTCTGCAATGGCGCTGGTGCGATCGGTTTCAGCCGTCCAGATGCGGCGTTGCTGGTCGCCATGCCCCAGTTGCACCAAGTTGCCATCGTTGAGCCGAATGGCGGGGATGCCTCGTTCGCTGGCCCCGTCCACGATGCTGGCGGTGCTGGGCCCGATGCACAGGCTGTCCACCATTTGTTTGAGACGGTTGATTTCGACTTTGACGTCAAAAGGCCGCTCTTCTATGGCGGCCATGATCAGGTTGCGGGCTGTTTCAAGTGCACTGCGGCTGACGGCTTCGTGGCGCGTGCGGATGACGACTTTGTAAACACCGCGTGGCCCCGCCTCGCGGGCCTTGCCAAAACCGGTTTGCATACCGACCTGGGTTTGCAACTCCAGCGCGACATGTTCCAGCACGTGGCCAGTCCAAGTGCCTTCTTCGAGTCGTTGCAAGAAACCACCACGCTCACCTACACTACAGCGGTGCTCGATCAGGCCTGGCAGCCATGCCGTCAGGCGTTGGGTGAATCCGGGCAAGGTGTTGGAGGGGTAGTCTTCCAGTTCACCAATGTCAATCAGTGCCTCCATGACAGGACGGTAAGTCCAGATGTTGGGCCCACGCAAATGGGTCATGCGCAGAAATTGAATGTTTTTGGCGTTCATGAATGAAAAGGGCGGCTATACAATGACCAGCCCGTCAAGGCACTGGTCAATTGCTCTGAATTGAGAAGATACATGGGCAGTTCATGTGCAGTCTTGGGCAGCATCAATGGTTGTTTTTTTGACTCGTCGACCGCTGTGTTCGTTCGAGTCGCTTCCGGTTCATCCTTCATGACATTAACTTCTACTTTGGCCCTTGCACCCCGTCCGGTTCTTCCCGACGCTTGGCAGGCCGAAGTCCATTCGTGTTTGCAATCTCATGAAAACGCAACAGCTTGGCTAGAGGTTGACCTTGACGGTAGCCTGAAATTTGTCAAAAGTGCCATCATTTTGACCGATCAACGGGTCTTATCACGCCTTGAAGGTGAAAAAAACTGGTCCAGCTGGGCTTTGCAGCCCGGTTTATCTCTGAAACTCAGTGACCACGCGGGTGTTGGCAGTCTGGCTTTGAGCAAGCCCGAGGGGCAATTGGCCGTTTGGCGTTTCACTTTGGGTTTGCAGCCGGCGGTCACCCGCTGGGCGACGCAGTTTGAAAGCCAGTTGGCTCAGCAGTTGACACCATCGGGTGGTGCATCGGACGAGCAACCATTGCAGGCCGTGTTGTCAGGCGCTGTTTGCCCGGTCTGCCAGACTGTCATGAGCGACGATGACGAAGATTGCCCCAGCTGTGGCCGTGAGGATTTGGCGCCACCGTCCACCTGGACATTGTTCAAGCTCTGGCGCTTTGCGCGGCCTTACCAGCGCTCATTGTTGGCCGGTTTCTTGCTGACTTTGGCGGCCACCGCCGCGACATTGGTGCCGCCCTACCTGACCATGCCACTCATGGACGACATTCTGATTCCCTACCAGAATGGCAAAGCAATCGATCCCACATTGGTGTCTTTATATTTGCTGGGTTTGTTGGCTTCTGCCTTGTTGGCTTGGGGCTTGGGTTGGGCCAAAACTTATATTTTGGCGCTGGTGTCCGAGCGCATTGGTGCCGATTTGCGCACCACGACGTACGAGCACCTGCTCAAGCTTTCTCTGGAATATTTTGGTGGACGGCGCACGGGTGACCTGATTGCCCGCATCGGCAGTGAGACCGACCGCATCAATGTGTTTTTGTCGCTGCATCTGCTGGACTTTGCGACCGACGTTTTGATGATCTTGATGACGGCGGTCATCTTGTTCACCATCAACCCGACCTTGGCATTGGTCACTTTGTTGCCTTTGCCTTTCATCGCGTGGTTGATCCATGTGGTTCGAGAAAAACTTCGCACCGGCTTTGAGAAGATTGATCGTGTCTGGGCGGAAGTGACCAACGTGCTGACCGACACGATTCCGGGCATTCGCGTGGTCAAGGCCTTTGCGCAAGAAGACCGCGAAGCTCAGCGCTTCAAGGACGCGAACAAGCACAACCTGCAAGTCAATGACCGCTTGAACCGTGTCTGGTCTCTGTTTTCACCTACGGTGACCCTGATGACCGAAATCGGTTTGTTGGTCGTTTGGGGCTTTGGCATTTGGTTGGTTTCGGACGACCAAATCACGGTCGGTGTGTTGACCGCTTTTTTGGCCTACATCGGCCGGTTTTACAGTCGCCTCGATTCGATGAGCCGGATCGTCTCGAACACACAAAAGGCCGCTTCGGGGGCCAAGCGCATTTTTGACATCCTCGACCACGTTTCCAGCGTACCTGAGTCTGAGAAGCCAGTGGCCTTACCTCCTCAGGTGCAAGGCCGCATCACGGTGCGCGATGCGGGCTTTCGCTATGGCAACCGCGCAGTGATTCGACACCTCCATCTGGACATTCAGCCCGGACAGATGATTGGCTTGGTCGGCCACAGCGGCTCTGGCAAGAGCACCCTGGTCAACCTGATTTGCCGTTTTTACGACCTGACCGATGGCTCGATCGAGCTGGACGGCGTCGATATCCGGCAGTTGAAAGTGGCCGATTACCGCCGACAAATTGGCTTGGTGTTGCAAGAGCCCTTCCTGTTTTTTGGCACCATCGCCGACAACATCGCCTATGGCAAGCCTGACGCGACCCGCGAAGCGGTCGTGGCCGCTGCCCGTGCCGCTCATGCCCATGAGTTCATCTTGCGCATGCCGCAGGGCTATGACTCGCTGGTAGGCGAAAGGGGGCAGGGTTTGTCGGGTGGTGAGCGTCAGCGCATCTCGATCGCCCGTGCTTTGTTGATCAATCCGCGCATTTTGATTTTGGATGAAGCCACTTCGGCGGTGGACACCGAAACCGAAAAAGAAATTCAAAGGGCACTGGACAACCTGGTGCGGGGCCGCACGACCATCGCCATTGCTCACCGTTTGTCGACCTTGCGCAAAGCCGACCGTTTGGTGGTCATGGACAAGGGGGTGGTGGTTGAAGAAGGCACGCACGATACATTGATTGAAGCCCAGGGTGCTTATTGGCGTTTGTACGAAGCCCAGCAACGCCAAGCCGACTCTGAAGCGGTTTTGGGTGGCAGCATTGAAGCCTCAGAACAGAAGGTGAGCGCATGAACCCGTTTGACTTGCAACGCGATGCTTTTGGTCGTTGGGCGCTGGAAATGCCCGATGGGACGCGGTACTGCCCTGTGACCGCTTTGCGCGCTTATCCCGTGTCCGCACCTGAGGCTGGGGTTGCGTTGATGGATGCCGAAGGACACGAGATCGTCTGGATTGATGAACTGGCCCGACTCAATGCGCCTTTGCGTGCCAAGCTGCTGCAAGCCTTGACTGAGCGTGAGTTCTTGCCCGAAATCCTGCAGTTGACAGAGGTCAGCAGCTTTGCCACACCCAGCACCTGGTCGGTGGTCACCGATCGGGGTGTCACGCAGTTCTTGCTCAAAGGCGAAGAAGACATCCGCCGCCTGACTGGCACGGTGTTGCTCATCAACGATGCCAATGGCGTTCAGTTCATGATCCGCGACTTGGCGAGTATGGACAAACACTCGCGCAAACTGCTCGACCGTTTCCTCTGACTCGCGCTTTGTTGCATGTCAAAGCGGCCAGACCGAGCCTTGCTCGGGCACCAACGCCCGCCATTTGATCTCGTGCTCAATGCGTTGGCGCAGCATGTCAGACGCCTCGCGCTCGCCATGCACCACATATACCTGTCTCGGCGCGCTGGGCATTTTGTGCAGCCAGCTCAGCAATTGGTTGGCGTCGGCATGCGCAGATGCCGATTCGATCTGTACCACTTCGGCTCGCACGGTCACATCTTGTGCATGGATTCGGATGTTGCCGCGCCCACTGGCCAGCGCTGCGCCGCGTGTGCCAGGGGCCTGGTAGCCGGTCAGGATGACCATGTTGCGGTGGTCACCCGCATATTGCGACAGGTGGTGCAACACCCGTCCACCTGTGGCCATGCCGCTGGCCGCCAGAATCACCATGGGGCCATGTCGCTTGGCCAGTGATTTGGATTGTTCAGGTGTTTCCAGCATGGTGGCCACATGGTCCATGTGGCGCACTTCCTGCTCACCCAGCCGGTGCTCACCCGGGTGGCGCGCAAACAAGGCAGTGGTGTGGATGGCCATGGGGCTGTCCAGAAAGATGGGCAGATTCCGTGGAATTTCTCCTGCGGCCTTCAGTTGGGCGATGGTATGCAGCATCGCTTGTGCCCGCCCCACGGCAAATACCGGTACAACGGCCACACCGCCGCGAGCGGCCAGTTTTTTCAAAAGTGGCCCAAGTTCTTCAAACAGTTTTTGTTGGGGGTGTTGACGATCACCATAGGTCGATTCGATCAACACCGTATCGGCCTGTGGTGGTGGTTCGGGTGGGTTCATCAGTGTGTCGTCAGGGCGCCCCAGATCACCCGAAAACAAGATGCGCTTGCCTGCCACATCGAGCAGCAAACTGGCTGCGCCCAAAATGTGTCCTGCAGGCTGAAATCGGGCTTTCCAGCCGGGAATCGGCTCGAACCATTGACCCTGATGCTCGGCATGCAGTTGTTTGAGCGAGTCCATGGCTTCCTGCTTGGTGTACAGCGGCAAGGCGGGCGCGTGTTTGGAAAATCCATGCCGATTGGCAAAAAAGGCGTCTTCTTCTTGGATGTGTCCACTGTCGGGCAGCAAAATGCTCGCCAGATCGCAAGTGGCCAAAGTGGCATGCACGCGACCTCGGAAACCGTTTTTCACCAGCAGGGGCAAATAGCCGCTGTGGTCCAGGTGCGCATGGGTTAACACCACGGCTTGGATCTGATCTGTCGTGACAGGCAAGAGCCCCCAGTTGCGCAAGCGCAATTGCTTGTAACCCTGAAACAATCCGCAATCGACCAGCAGACGCTGGTGCTTGTGTTCGACCAGGTATTTGGAGCCGGTGACGGTGTCGGCTCCTCCGAGAAAAGTGATGGTGGCGCTCATACGTTCATGCTGAAGCCAAAACAAACGAGGCTGTTTGACGTACGTCAAACAGCCTCGTGACCAGTGCAGGTTCTGGCGCACCTCCGTCAGTCGCAGATCAGGCTCCGAAAAAGCCCTTGAGCTTATCGGTCCAGCTCTCTTCGGTGGGTTGGTGTTTGCTACCGCCCTTGGTGAGCGATTCATCGAACTCTTTGAGCAGTTTGCGCTGATGCTCTGTGAGCTTGACGGGTGTTTCCACCGTGATGTGGCAGTACAAATCGCCCGGGTAGCTGCCGCGCACACCCTTGATGCCTTTGCCACGCAAACGGAACTGTTTGCCCGTCTGCGTGCCTTCGGGAATGTCGATGGTCGCTTTGCCGCCCAAGGTTGGCACATCGATCTCGCCACCCAAAGCCGCCTTGGTGAAGCTGACGGGCACTGCGCAGTGCAGGTCATCGCCGTCGCGTTCAAAAATGGAATGCTTCTTGAGGCGAATTTCGATGAACAAATCACCCGGAGGGCCCCCGTTGGTGCCTGGCTCGCCGTTGCCCGCGCTGCGAATGCGCATACCGTCATTGATGCCCGCCGGAATTTTGACTTCGAGCGTTTTTTGCTTTTTGAGCTTGCCTTGCCCATGGCAAGTGCTGCAAGGGTCTGGGATGATCTTGCCCGAGCCTCGGCAGTGCGGACAGGTTTGCTGCACGCTAAAGAAGCCTTGGCGTATGTGGACTTGACCACTGCCGTGGCAGGTGCTACAGGTTTTGGCCGAAGTACCGGGCTTGGCACCTGTGCCGTGACAGGTCTCGCAACTCTCCCATGCGGGGATTTTGAGTTGCGCGTCTTTGCCGTTGGCGGCTTCTTCAAGCGTGACTTCCATCGCATAGCTGAGATCGGCACCCCGGAAGACCTGCCGTGCGCCGCCACGACCACCGCGGCCTTGACCACCAAAGATGTCGCCGAAGATGTCGCCAAACGCATCACCGAATCCACCAAAGCCCTCGGCACCGCCGCGCATGTTGGGGTCAACACCAGCGTGGCCGTGTTGGTCATAGGCCGCGCGTTTTTGCGCATCAGACAACATTTCGTAGGCTTCTTTGACCTCTTTGAATTTGGCTTCCGCTGCTTTGGCCTTGACGCCTTCACCTTGATTGCGGTCAGGGTGGTACTTCATCGCCAGTTTGCGATAAGCCTTTTTGATGTCTTCGTCCGAGGCGTTTTTGGCAACACCCAGCACTTCGTAAAAATCTCGTTTGGCCATGAGGCAATCCAACCGTTAGAACAAGAACGCCGCGAAGGCAATTCAGTGACCTGAATCGGCTTGCGCGGCGGGGCTGCGGCCAAGCCGCAGGGAGTGGGGGTTTAGCCCTTTTTGACTTCCTTGACTTCAGCGTCCACCACGTTGTCGTCTTGTGGTTTGGCCTCGGCGGCACCAGCGGCACCTGCACCTGCCGCAGCTTGCTGCGCTTGCATCTCGGCGTAGACCTTCTCCCCCAGTTTCTGGCTGGCGGTCATCAGGGCTTCGGT
>CAYRBW010000036.1:15688-16105 GCA_964422575.1 uncultured Limnohabitans sp. | reverse complement strand
GTCCAGGGCCTGTTCGCCGTAGTCTGGCTGCGAGATGAGCAGTTCGTCGGTATTTACGCCCAGGCGCTTGGCATACGAAACGTCAAGAGCGTGTTCTGCGTCCACAAAGGCGCAGGTGCCGCCCAGCTTCTGCATTTCGGAGATGACTTGCAAGGTGAGGGTGGTTTTGCCCGAAGACTCGGGGCCGTAGATTTCGATCACGCGGCCGCGGGGCAGGCCACCCACACCCAGCGCGATGTCCAGGCCCAAAGAGCCGGTGGACACCACCTGAATGTCGGCAATGACTTCGCCTTCGCCCAAGCGCATGATGGTGCCTTTACCGAATTGTTTTTCAATCTGCGCCAGGGCGGCTTGCAGGGCTTTGGACTTTTCGCTGTTGTCGTCGCTCATGGGAATCTCCTTGAATATCAATGGGTT
>CAYRBW010000036.1:7954-15678 GCA_964422575.1 uncultured Limnohabitans sp. | reverse complement strand
GGGGCACCGGGTTCAGCATGGATGTGCTGTTTACTGGATGCGTGAACAGTACTGTAAACGAGCTGTATAAACATGTAAACACCATTTTTGATCAGTTTGCCTTACCATTTGCAAATGACCCAAATAACTTCTCAACAGCCAGTGCCGGGCAGCGCGCTGCAGGATGACCGTTGGCGACAGACTCATTTAGGACGACTGCTGGGCCATGCCATGCGCCGCTTTGACGAACGCGTGCTGTATTTGATGGCGGGCAACGAGGGTGTACCTTTGGCATTGGCCAATTTGGCCTCGCGTGACCAAATCAGTGCCGCGCACGTGCACATCACACGGCATTTGGCTTTGGAGGGTTCACGCTTGACCGATTTGGCTCGCGCTGCAGGCATGAGCAAACAGGCCATGGGGGATTTGGTAGACCAATGCACGGCCTGGGGGTTGGTGCAGCGCGAGCGCGATTTGACGGATGCCCGTGCCCGGCGCGTGGTGTTCACGCCGGTGGGTCTGGCTTGGCTGCAGGCTTTCAAGGATGCGGTGGCCCAAGCTGAGGCCGAGTTCTGCGATGCGGTGGGCAAAGATGTGGCGACCGTGGTGGCTTTGGGCTTGGAGGCCTATGCGCACTGATTGAACGTCACAAAGACATCATGACGGCTCAAATGCTTCTCACTGACAAGACAAAACAAAAGTCCTTGTGTCAGACACTAGAATTGCAGCACCCCGGTCATCAGCCCGGAACGAGCCGCACCCATAAAACAGGAGACAGACATGCGAATTCTGATAGCCGAAGATGATCAGGTGCTTGCCGATGGATTGCTGCGCACATTGCGCAGCGCAGGTGCGGCGGTGGACCACGTGGCCAGCGGCAGCGAGGCCGATGCGGCCTTGATGACCAACAACGAATTCGACTTGTTGATTTTGGATCTGGGCCTGCCCAAAATGCATGGATTGGAAGTGCTCAAGCGTTTGCGCTCCAGAGGCTCCACATTGCCCGTGCTCATTCTCACGGCGGCAGACAGCGTGGAAGAACGTGTCAAAGGCCTGGACTATGGTGCTGACGATTACATGGCCAAACCTTTCAGTCTGCAAGAACTCGAAGCCCGTGTGCGCGCCCTCACCCGCCGTGGTATGGGTGGGGCCACATCGCAAATCAAGCACGGTCCGCTGATCTATGACCAGTCCGGTCGGGTGGCCACCATCGACGGCAAGATGGTCGAGCTGTCAGCCCGTGAATTGGGCTTGTTGGAGGTGTTGTTGCAGCGTGCGGGCCGTTTGGTCAGCAAGGACCAGTTGGTCGAGCGTCTGTGTGAATGGGGTGAAGAGGTCAGCAACAACGCAATCGAGGTGTATATCCATCGCTTGCGCAAAAAAATCGAAAAAGGCCCGATCCGTATCGCCACAGTGCGTGGCTTGGGTTATTGCCTGGAAAAAATCCCGGGCTAAATGCCCAGAGATTTGACGCGCACCACCTCCAAATCCAGGACGCAGCCGCAATGAAATCCCGCGGCTGGAATGTGCGCATCTTCAAGCGGGAACAACGTTCCTTGTTTGGGGAAATCCTCGACTGGATGCTCACGCCACTGCTGTTGCTGTGGCCCATCAGTTTGGCCTTGACCTGGTTGGTGGCCCAAGGCCTGGCCAACAAGCCGTTCGACCGCGCACTGGTCTACAACGTGCAAGCCTTGGCCCAACAGGTCAAGCTCGGTTCTGACAATCGTGTCCAATTCAATTTGCCTCAGCCCGCGAGTGAACTGTTGCGGGCCGATGAAACCGATCTGGTTTATTACCAGGTACGCGGTGGGCATCAAGAGCACTTGAGTGGTGAGCGCGATTTGCCTTTGCCCCCCGTGGACCAAGACAAAGGCAGCAGCTACGAGGTTCACATCCGGGATGACGAAATGCGCGGTTTCGAGGTGCGCGTGGCCTACACCTGGATACGCCTGGATGCCGAAGGCAAGCATCCGGCTTTGGTGCAGGTGGCCGAGACGCGTGAAAAACGCTCGGTGTTGGCGGCCGAAATCATCAAGGGCGTGATGTTGCCCCAGTTTGCTTTGTTGCCCTTGGCGGTGCTTTTGGTGTGGTTGGCGCTGGTGCGTGGCATCAAGCCCTTGTCTGAGCTTGAAGAGCGCATCCGTGCACGCAAGCCCGATGACCTGAGCCCGTTGGATGATAAAGCGGTACCGATGGAAGTGGCGCCGCTGGTGGTGTCGGTCAATGATTTGCTTGAACGCCTGAAGGACTCGATCGTCACCCAAAAGCGTTTTTTGGCAGATGCGGCGCACCAACTCAAAACCCCCTTGGCGGGTTTGCGCATGCAGGCCGATCTGGCGCAGCGTTCAGGCTCAAGTGAAGAAGACCTGAAGAAGTCTTTGAAACAAATCGGCCGTGCCAGTGTGCAGGCCACGCACACGGTCAACCAGTTGTTGTCGCTGGCCCGCGCAGAAGGTGGCGGCTCCCATGTGCAGCAGCAAAGCTGCGACATGGTGCTGTTGGCCAGCGAAGTCATACAAGACTGTCTGCCCCGCGCGATGGACAAAGGGCTAGATCTGGGCTACGAAGGGGTGGACGCAGGCACGTCGGGGTCGAGTGTTCAAGGCAACCCCACCTTGCTCAAGGAAATGGTTCGAAATCTGGTTGAAAACGCGATCCATTACACCCCGAGCACGCCGGATCAACAGGGCGTGGTCACCGTGCGTGTGTTGGTTGACCCCTACAGCAAAGCACTGGTGATGCAGGTGGAAGACAACGGACCCGGAATCCCCTTGGCCGAACGCGATTTGGTGTTTCAGCCCTTTTACCGGGCGCTGGGAACCAACGTTGATGGATCAGGTTTGGGCTTGCCGATTGTCAAGGAAATCGCACAACAGCATGGCGCGAACGTCAGTGTGGATGCGGCGTTTCACCAACAGACCCCGCCCGGTGCTTGCTTCACCTTGCGTTTCAATCCGCCGAGTTGAAGCAGCCAAGCCCTGTGCTGCTGTGAGCGATTGACGGTGTTGCGAACTGGCCTTAGGCGAGTTTTCCCATGTTGAGCTGCAAGCGTTCACGTTCCATTACCCGTGCCACGGCGGGTTCGGCCGCCACTTTTTGCACAAAGGCCCACAGTTCGGGGTGTTCTTCGGGTGTGATGCCCGTCATCGTGCCCCAGCGTGTCAGGGTCAGGCTGTAGGCGTCCAGGGGGCTAAAACGCTCGCCGGACAACCAAGGCTGGCCTTTGGCGGTGGTGGCTTTCACCAACGCCTGCAAGTCGCCCAGCATGCTGCGGAACAACTGCGTGTTGTAAGGCTTGAGCGCCGCCTGCACTTCGGGCAGATCCGAGAATTTCTGCGGCATGAAGATGTGCGTGAAAGTCGGGTGCACGGTGTTGTTCATCCAGGCCAGCGTCGAGATGGCTTGTGCACGGGCCACAGCTTCTGTGGGCAAGAAGCCCGCCTCAGGAAACAGTTGGTCCAGGTGCAAAACGATGGCCACGATTTGTGTGACCGCTTGACCGTTGTTCACTAGCACAGGCACTTGGCCACGCGGGTTGATGGCTTTGTATTCTTCGCTGTTTTGCTCGCCTTTGTGCAGTTTGACCATGCTGGGTTCAAACTCGGCACCACTCATTTCCAGCAACACATGGGGCACAAAAGAACAGGCACCGGGGGCGAAGTAAAGCTTCAGGCTCATCGAAGTCTCCATCAAAGGGTCAAATTGGTTCAGGGGGCCTTGCTGGGGACAGCAGGGACAGTCGGCGCGGAGCCTTCAAGCGTGGGGGGGGAGGCTGCTGCACTTTCGGTTTGGGCCGCTTCGGCGGCCAGACGTAGCGCAGCGGCTGCAGGGGTTTCAACTTTCAGAGCCTCGGGGCGGATCTGGTTCAGTACACGTTCAGGTTCGCGTGCGGTGTTCGGGCCCGAGCCCCAGCGGGCAAAGGCGTCCCATTGCCAGGCGAGTGTGGCCGCATTCAGAACCACCAAAAGAGCGATTAACCAAGGTGTCATGTTCGTGTTCTATCAAGAGGAAAGGGGCGCACGCTGACTTCGGCACTGTGAATTTCTTGCAGACCCGTCTCGGTTTGCAGCCGCAAAGCGCCGCTGGGGCTGACGCCTTTCGCCAGTCCGACTTGCTCATCGCTCGTGTGCACGCGTCGACCATTGAGCACATCGCGCGACTTAAAACGGGTTTGCAGTGGCGCAAAGCCTTCACGTTCAAATGCCAACAATGCCCGAATCAAAGGAGTCACCACGCGTGCCAAGCAGTCGGGAGCTGACAGAGCAGGCAACAACTCGGTGAGGGCTGCTGGCGCAGTGTTCAGGCCTTCTGTGGGGCGTGGGCGGATGTTCAGCCCCACCCCCACCACCACCTGGCTGCGCCCGCCCATGCTGGCCGCTTCGACCAGGATGCCACCGAGTTTACGGTCTTGAAACCACAAATCGTTGGGCCACTTCAGGCCCACATTGGGGTGCAAACTCTCGGCCAGACTCCAACCCACAGCGAGCGATAGGCCAGACCAGTCTTGGGGTTTCAGCGCCAGGCTGAGTGAAAAAGTGAGTGAATCGCCTGGCTGGCTTTGCCAGACCCGGCCCATGCGGCCGCGGCCTGCGGTTTGCCGCTCGGCCACCAGCAGGGTGGATTCATGTTGACCGGCGCGGGTTCGGCGCATGAGTTCGCTGTTGCTTGAATCGATTTCGGGCAGTACCTCGACCGTGAAATCAGGCAACAGGGGGTACACCTGCTCCCAGATTGCTTCAGCAGGCCAAGGGGTGGGCGTGGTCATTCAGCGTGGGCAGTTCAAGCCTTGGAGGCCTTCTTGGACGGTTTGGCCTTTTCCTTGCCTTTGGGATTCTTTTGGGCTTTGGGTTTTTTGGCCACTTTGGTCTGGGTCTTCGCTTCGGTCTTGGCTTTGACTTTGGCATCTGCCTTCGGCTTGCCGTCGGCCTTCGGTTTGTCTTTCGATTTGACCTTGGCTTTTTGCTGGCTCGGAATCTTGGGTGTTGCAGGGCGGCGTTTGGGCGACAGCAGTGTGCCCCGGCAGTTGGCACTGCCGCACCAGCAAGGGTATTCGGCTTTGAGCTTCTTGGTGTAAGGCTCGTCGATGATCAAGCCGTAGTCGTAGTTCAGTTCTTCGCCCGCCAAGATGTTGCGGATGGCCTTGATGAAAATGCGGTCGTTTTCTTCATCGGCTTCGCAGTTCGGGTCGCAGCTGTGGTTGATCCAGCGCGAAGAGTTGCCTTCGTGCAACGCGTCGATCACCCGGTCTTCGTTCACATGGAAGTAGAAGGTGTGGTTCGGGTCATTGAGGTTGTGTGGGTGGCGGTCTTGCGCCTCGTCCCAGCTGATGACCTCGCCCACGTACTCGATCAGGGTCTCGCCTTCGGCGAGGTCCTGCAGGGCAAAGACGCCTTTGCCGTGCACACCGGAGCGGCGAACCTGGATGCGTTTACCGGATGCGCTCGGCTTCGAGCGGTTGGGGGAGGAAACTGAGGTTTTGGCCACGGCGTTAAAAATTTGTTATGGTGAATTCATGTGGGCGTGCGCGTGAGCGCGTGCCCGGGCGCGTGCGCACACGCGAGACAACGGGATTGTAATGACATGAAGACACTGGTAATTGCAGAGAAGCCTTCGGTGGCTCAAGACATCGTCAAAGCCTTGACCCCCACTTCGGGCAAGTTCGAGAAACACGACGACCATTTTGAAAACGACACCTACGTCGTGACCAGCGCTGTGGGTCACTTGGTGGAGATTCAAGCGCCCGAGCAATACGACGTGAAGCGCGGCAAATGGAGCTTTGCGAATTTGCCGGTGATTCCGCCGCACTTTGACCTGAAGCCGGTGGACAAGACCAAGAGCCGCCTCTCCGCTGTGGTCAAGCAGGCCAAGCGCAAAGACGTGAGTGCGCTCATCAATGCCTGTGACGCGGGTCGCGAAGGGGAGCTGATCTTTCGTTTGATCGAACAATACGCCGGGGGCACCAAGACCCTGGACAAACCCGTGCAGCGTCTGTGGCTGCAGTCCATGACGCCACAAGCCATTCGCGATGGGTTTGAGAGCTTGCGCAGCAACCAACAAATGCAGGGCTTGGCCGACGCCGCCCGCAGCCGCTCCGAGGCCGACTGGCTGGTGGGCATCAACGGCACCCGCGCCATGACCGCGTTTAACTCACGCGATGGCGGTTTCTTTTTGACCACCGTGGGTCGTGTGCAAACGCCTACGCTGGCCGTGGTGGTCGAGCGCGAAGAACAAATCCGCCAGTTTGTGAGCCGCGACTATTGGGAAATTCATGCCGATTTTGGGGCCGCAGCCGGTACGTATCCGGGCAAATGGTTCGACCCCAAGTGGCGCAAAGAAGAAGACGCCGAGAAAAAGGCTGACCGAAAATGGACCGCTGCCGAGGCGCAAGCTATCGTGGATGCGGTGCGCGGCCAAAAAGCCAGCGTGACCGAAGAGGCCACACCCACCACGCAAGCGAGCCCCGGCCTGTTTGACTTGACCAGTCTGCAGCGCGAAGCCAACGGTAAGTTTGGTTTTTCGGCCAAGACCACACTGGCGCTGGCCCAAAGTCTGTACGAGCGCCACAAGGCCCTGACCTATCCACGTACCGATTCGCGCCACCTGCCCGAAGACTACGTGCCCGTGGCCAAGCAAACCTTCGAGATGCTGGCCAACAGCGGCATGCGCCACTTGGCTCCGCACGCGCTCACGGCGCTCAACAACAGCTATGTGCGGAAGATTCCGCGCGTTTTTGACAACAAAAAGGTCTCAGACCATTTCGCCATCATTCCTACGTTGCAAGCGCCCAGCGGTTTGTCTGAGGCCGAACAAAAGGTGTATGACTTGGTGGTGCGCCGCTTCATGGCGGTGTTCTTTCCGAGCGCCGAATATCAGGTGACCACCCGCATCAGCGTGGTCGCAGACCACAGCTTCAAGACCGTGGGCAAGGTGCTGGTCAAACCCGGTTGGCTCGCCATCTATGGCAAAGAAGCGGCCAACGAAGTGGAGGATGCCAAAGACGGTGACAAGGGTCAGAACCTGGTACCGGTGCAGCCTGGTGAACAAGTGGGCGTCGATTCGGTCGAGGCCAAAGGCCTCAAAACCCGCCCACCCGCCCGCTACTCAGAAGCGACATTGCTGGGCGCCATGGAGGGCGCAGGCAAGATGGTCGATGACGACGAGTTGCGCGAAGCCATGCAGGAAAAAGGCCTGGGCACGCCCGCTACCCGCGCGGCCATCATCGAAGGCCTGATCAATGAAAAATACATGCTGCGCGATGGCCGCGAGATGATCCCGACGGCCAAGGCCTTTCAGCTCATGACGCTGCTGCGCGGTCTGGGCGTGGAGGAGCTCTCCAAGCCCGAGCTCACGGGCGAGTGGGAATACAAGCTCGCACAAATGGAGCAGGGCAAATTG
Source organism: uncultured Limnohabitans sp. (assembly GCA_964422575.1). Lineage (GTDB taxonomy): Bacteria > Pseudomonadota > Gammaproteobacteria > Burkholderiales > Burkholderiaceae_C > Limnohabitans_A. The sequence goes on along the minus strand of CAYRBW010000036.1, from coordinate 8,301 downwards.
AGCCGAGTCACTTTCATGGCCGAAATCGCGGCCATGACTGAACACATCGTCAAGAAAGCCAAGGAATACGACCGCGACACCGTGCCCGGTGACTACGCCACCGTGACCACGCCCTGCCCCAACTGCGGGGGTGTGGTGAAGGAGAACTACCGCCGCTACACCTGCACGGGTGCAGATGGTGCGAGCGACGGCTGTGGCTTCTCGTTTGGCAAGTCGCCCGCAGGCCGCACCTTCGAGCCTGCCGAAGTCGAGCAGTTCATGCGCGACAAAAAGATCGGCCCACTGGACGGCTTCCGCTCCAAAGCCGGCTGGCCTTTTGTGGCCGAGATGGCGCTCAAGTACAACGA
>CAYRBW010000036.1:0-7944 GCA_964422575.1 uncultured Limnohabitans sp. | reverse complement strand
ACGAAGAAGAAAAGAACTGGAAGCTGGAGTTCGACTTCGGTGATGACAAGAAGAACGAAGAGAGTGGCGAGATCGTCGAATTCACCGACGAAGCTTTGGGCGCTTGCCCCAAGTGCGGCAGCCCGGTGCACGAGCATGGCAGCAACTACGTGTGCAACAAAGCCGTGCCGACGAATGAACAGCCCACGCCGAGCTGCGACTTCAAGACCGGCAAGATCATCTTGCAGCAGCCCGTGGAGCGCGAGCAAGTCGTCAAACTTCTCGCGACTGGCAAGACCGACTTGCTCGACAAGTTCATCAGCAACCGCACGCGCCGCAGCTTCAAGGCTTTCCTCGCCTGGAACGCCGAAGAGGGCAAAGTGGCCTTTGAATTTGAGCAGCGTGAAGGCGGCAAGAAGTACCCACCGCGCAAGATGGCGGCCAAGAAGACCCCGTTTGGCAAAGTGGCGGTTAAGAAAGCTGCGGTCAAAACCACGGCAGTCAAAACGCCGGCAGCCAAAAAATCCACCAAAAGCGCCGCACCCAAAGCGCCGCGCAAAGCCGTCGTGGGCACCTTGAAGCCCAGCGCTTCATTGGCCGCCGTGATTGGCGATGGGACCTACGCCCGCACCGAGGTGGTCAAGAAAATCTGGGATTACATCAAGGCCAACAACTTGCAAGACCCGGCCGACAAACGCTCCATCAAGGCCGACGGCAAGCTGCAGGCGGTGTTTGGCAAAGACCAAGCCACCATGTTCGAGTTGGCCGGGATCATCGGCAAGCACTTGAGCTGAGACCGTCACCACAGCCTTCACAAACGCCATGCCAGGTGTGGCGTTTTTGTGGACTTTGCACAAAGGCATCCCACGTGTCGGGCGGGGTTGCGGAGGGGCTTAACCCCTCAAGGCATGTGCAGCATCAGCTTCACGGGCAAAGCGTCCAGCAGGGGCTTGAGCACCGCCCAGGCTGCGGCAGGCGTGGCACGGGCGTCCACCTGCACTAACGCATCGCCCGAAGCTTGCACCTGTGGCCAATGGGCGGTGGGCGTTGGCCAGGGGGCCATCACCTGTTGGATCAGCCCCCGCACCACCGCCGCGGTGGCCAATGTGCGCAACTCGGGTTTGTAAATCTTGCCCACGTTGGTCACCGGCATGCGTTCCAGCACCGTGATGGACTTGGGTTGGGCCGGCGCTTCGTCAACTCGCTGGGCTGTGAATGACAAGAGCTCGGTTTCGGTGGCTTGGGCTCCTGCTTTGAGGGTGACAAACACCACAGGCAACTCGCCCGCATAAGCATCTGGCGCGCCCACGGCGGCGCACAAATCCACGGCGGGGTGCGCACCCAGCGCGTCTTCGATCACTTTGGGGTCGATGTTGTGGCCGCTGCGGATGATCAGGTCTTTGGCGCGGCCCGACAGGTGCAGGCGGCCTTGGCGGTCAATGAAACCGACATCACCCGTGATGAGCCAGCCGTCAGGCGTGAAACTGCGCGCCGTCTCCGCGGCATCCAGATAGCCGGAAAACAAATTCGGTCCTTGGTAAAGCACCATGCCTTTTTCGCCTGCGGGCAGGGTGTGCGATGTGGCTTGGTCATCGCTGCTCAGCGCGACGATGCGCACATGTGCATGCGGTAACGGCCAACCCACGCAGCCTGCGGGCGCACTCAGGCCCGGCGGGGCCACGGTGCTCAGGCCAGCGGTTTCGGTCATGCCCAGGCTCTCGTTGATGTGCAAACCGAAGGCTTGTTCAAAGCGTTGCGCCAGCTCGGGCGGCAGTGGCGCTGCACCTGTGCGTACCGCACGCACCCTTGAAATGTCGGCCCCCTGCAGCGGCACGCCCGCCAGGGCTGCCAGCACCGTGGGCACGCCCGACATCAGTGTGCAGCGGTGGTGAGCCACGAGCCGCCAATAGTTTTGCACCACCTCGCGGTTGCGAAACAAAGCCTCGGTGGGAATGATCACATGCATGCCGACGGCCAGCGAACACAAGGCCCCGGGCAAAACGCCCGCCACATGGAACAGCGGGTAGCCGTTGATCGTCACATCGCTCGAGCGAAAGCCTTGCATGTTGGCATTGGCCCAAGCAGTGAAGACCTGCGCACCATGGCTGTGCCTGGCCAGTTTGGGTGCGCCGGTGGTGCCGCCTGTGTGAAAGTAAGCCGCGATGTCCGAGGGCTGAAAAACCCGTTGACTGATGAGGTGTTCGGCCACCTGTGTGGCCCGCAAGGCGTGGAAGTCTTGGGCACCTGTAGGCAGCGAGTCGGCTGCTTGAAGTGGGCCTCCGTCCGGGTGGGCCAGCAACACCGCCTTCAAACTGGGCAATTGGGTTTGCAGCCGCAAGGCTTTCGCGCGCAATTGGCTGTCGTCTTCAGCGCCATGCGCGATCAGCACTTTGGCATGGCTGGCCCGCAGCAGCGACAGCAGTTTTTCATCGCTGAGCAAGGGGTTGAGCGGCTGCACGATGCCCGCCGCTTCACCACCCCAAAGCGCCAGGTGGTAGGCCAGACCGCCGGGCAGCAAGATGGCCACCACGTCTTGTGGGTCCAGGTGCAAGCTGTGCAGCAAATTGGCCGTCTGGTGAATGCCTTGCAGCAAGCTTTGATAGGACCAGCTGGTTGCGGGCCCGCCGGGCTCACCTGTTTGTAAAAACGTGAGCGCGGGCTGCTCTGCGTGGGCTTCGGCACTGGCGCGAATCAGGTCGTAAGTGCTGGGCCAGGGCATGGCCTGGGTCAGGGGGGTGGCCTCAATGCGGTGAATGTCCGTGAGAGATTGAACGGGAGATGAAACGGTCAGGTGCATGCGCGATGGTAGCCAGTGGCTGGCCCGTGCTTTGTCACACAAGTGGCAAAGCACGGGCGTTTTCAAACCGCCAGCGTCATCAGGCTGGCATTCCCGCCCGCAGCGGCCGTGTTGGTGCTGATGCTGCGCTCGCTCACCAGGCGTGCCAGTGGCACGGCGGTATCCCCCGGGTGCAGGGCCGTGAGCGTGACGATGGCCCCCAGGCACTGGGCCAGTTGTGCTTGCCAGTGCAGCGTGGTAGTGGCGTCGCCGTGCAGCAGGGCCGCATCCACCGGCTGGCCATGGAGGGGGTCTTCCAGCGTCACCTGGCTTTGCACGGCTGCAGGCAGTTGTGCATGTAGCGCTTGTGCGCTCTGGGGCCACACCGCACGGCTGCCCACGGCCAGCACAGCGGCCAATTGGGTCAGGCGGTCGGCATCAGCGCCGGGCTGCTCGCTCGTCAGGCACAGCACCCGCGCGCGGGCTTGCACGCGGTACACGTTGCGTTCGCCCGTGGGGCCGCTCAAGGTGGCTTGCAGGCCCGCCGGGCTGGCCGCTGCAAACTGCGCACAGGCATGCGCAAGTGGCAAACGGCCTTGGGTCACCGCCCAGTCGTGCAGGGCTTGCAGCGCAGGGGTGGGCTGGGGCAGCGCGGCCGCGCCACTGGCTTGCACGCTGCGCAAGGCGGCATCTTGCGGGCAGTTGGCCAGCAATCGCAAAAGGTACAGCGGGCCACCCGCCTTGGGGCCGGTGCCTGACAAGCCTTCGCCACCAAAGGGCTGCACGCCGACTACCGCGCCCACCATGTTGCGGTTCACGTAGACATTGCCCGCATGGCTGTGGGCCATGACTTGCGCGATGGTTTCTTCGATGCGCGAATGCACGCCCAGTGTGAGCGCATAGCCGGTGTCCTGGATAGCTTGCAGCAACGCGGGCAGTTCACGGCGGGCATAACGCACGATGTGCAGCACCGGGCCAAATACTTCGCGGTCCAATTGGGCAATGCGGTCGATCTCGATCAAGGTGGGCTGCACATAAGTGCCTGCGGGCAAAGTGTCCAATGCGTTCGCGCTGATGCGGTGCACGGTACAGCCCGCTTGCTGCATGGCATTCACATGCGCCTCGATGCCTGTGCGGGCCCGCTTGTCGATCACGGGCCCCACATCCACAGCCAAGTGCGCGGGCGCACCCATGCGGATTTCGGCCATCGCGCCTTGCAGCATCTCGACCAATCGGTCGGCCACATCGTCCTGCACACACAGCACGCGCAGGGCCGAGCAGCGCTGACCTGCGGCTTCAAAGGCCGAGGCCATGGTGTCGGTCACCACCTGCTCGAGCAGGGCCGATGAATCGACCACCATGCAGTTTTGCCCGCCTGTCTCCGCGATCAGCGGCACGGGCTGGCCATGCGCGTTCAGGCGCTCGGCCAGCGCCGCTTGCAGCACACGTGCGGTTTCGGTGGAGCCGGTGAACATCACGCCTTGCACACGGGCGTCGCGCACGAGTTGCATGCCCACCTCGTGGCCCTTGCCTGGCAGCAGTTGCACAGCGGCTCGGGGCACACCGGCTTGCCACAAGGTTTGCACCGCCAGCGCGGCGATGGCAGGGGTGGCTTCGGCCGGTTTGGCCAACACTGAGTTGCCTGCGGCCAGTGCAGCGGCCACTTGGCCCACAAAAATCGCCAGCGGAAAGTTCCACGGGCTGATGCACACCACCGGGCCCAGCGGTGTGTGGGTGGGGTTGTCAAAATCGCGGTGCACCTGCGCGGCGTAATAGCGCAAAAAGTCCACCGCTTCGCGCTGTTCGGCCACGGCATGCGCCCAGGTCTTGCCTGCTTCACGCACCAGCAAGCCCACCACACGGGGTGTGTCTGCTTGCAGCAGATCGGCCGCATGCTCAAGCAGCGCAGCCCGTTGTGTGGGTGGCGTGGTGGCCCATGCAGGGGCGATGTCGCTGGCGGCTTGCAGGGCCGCCTTCACATCTTCGGGACTGGCGTATTGCACAGAGCCCAACACGTCGATGTGGTCTGCCGGGTTGCGCAAAGTGCAGCGCTCGCCACCTGTGAAGGGGGTGGCCAGCAATGGCGTCACATGCAGAGGCTGGGTGTGCATCTGCATTTGCGTGGCCAATTGGCGCAGCGTGGGCTCGTGTGCCAGATCAGGCCCGCTGGAGTTGCGGTGGGCGGTGCCGTACAGCTGTGCGGGCAATGCGATGTGCGGGTGGGGCTGGCCCGGGGCCGTGTCTTCCTGCAAGGCATCTTGTTCGGTGCGTTGCACCGGGTCTTGCACCAGATCGCCGATGGACACGCGCTCGTCAGCCATGCGGTTCACAAATGAGCTGTTGGCCCCGTTTTCAAGCAGGCGACGCACCAGGTAAGCCAGCAGGGTGTCGTGCGTGCCCACGGGGGCGTAGATGCGGCAGGGCCGCGAGAACTGTTGGCCCTCACGCAGGCTCACGCCGTGTAGCCCGCTGCCCCCCGAGGGGGTGCTCGCGTCTTGGGTCGGCCCGGCGACGCTCGCTCGGCCGACCACCTGACGGTAAAGAGGCTCGCCCATGCCGTGCAGGCACTGGAATTCGTATTGACCCGGTGCGTAGTTGCCGCGCAGGTCTTGCGCCATGTTCATGATGGCGGCCAGCGTGTGCGCGTTGTGCGTGGCCAATTGCGGGTACACCGCATCCGGCGCGGCCAGCAGCTTTTGGGCGCAGGCCAGGTAAGACACATCGGTGTGGTGCTTGCGGGTGTAGACCGGGTAGTCGCTTTGCCCGTCCAGCTGGGCGCGTTTGACCTCACTGTCCCAATACGCGCCTTTGACCAAACGCACCATCAAGCGGTGGCCTGTGCGGCGTGCCAAGTCCACCACAAAATCGATCACCAAGGGGCAGCGCTTTTGGTAGGCCTGGATCACAAAGCCGATGCCGTGCCAGCCCTGCAGGCTGGGGGCCAGGCACAGCGCTTCGAGCAAGTCGAGCGAGATGTCCAGGCGGTCCACCTCTTCGGCGTCGATGTTCAGGCCAATGTCGTAGTGCCGGGCCAACTCGGTGAGCTGCAGCACCCGCGGCAACAGTTCATCCATCACGCGCTGGTGCTGGGCACGGCTGTAGCGCGGGTGCAGGGCAGATAGCTTGATCGAGATGCCGGGGCCGTTCACCACGCCCAGTCCATTCGAAGCTTTGCCGATGGCATGGATGGCGTTTTCATACGACTGTAAATAGCGCTGCGCATCGGCCTCGGTCAGCGCTGCTTCACCCAGCATGTCGTATGAATAGCGAAAACCTTGTGCCTCCATGTTGCGGGCGCGGTGCAAGGCTTCATCGATGGTCTCGCCGGCCACAAACTGCTCGCCCAACATTTGCATGGCCAGCTGCACGCCTTGGCGGATCAGCGGCTCGCCGCTCTTGGCCACCAGACGGGTGAGCGAGGCTAGCATCGTGCCCTCGCTGTGCGTGGCGACCAGCTTGCCCGTGAGCAGCAGGCCCCACGATGCGGCATTCACAAACAGCGAAGTGCTGCGGCCCACATGCTGCTGCCAGTCGCCCTGGCCGATCTTGTCGCGGATCAGCGCATCGCGTGTGGCCGCATCGGGTATGCGCAGCAGCGCCTCGGCCAAGCACATCAGCGCCACGCCCTCTTCGCTTGACAGTGCGTATTCCTGCATCAAGCTTTGCACCCGGCCTGCACGACCACCTTGTTGCGGGCCTTCGCGCATGCCGGTGACGAGTTGGCGTGCCAGTACGTCGGTGCGCTCAGCTTGATGCGTACCCATGCGGGCGGCCGCCAGCAACGGGGCCAGGGCCTGCGCTTCGGGCAGGCGTGTGGCGCGGGCGATGGCTTCGCGCAGAGCGCTGCGTTCGGGCAGCGGGCCGCCGGGGGTGAAGTGGGTGCCTGTGGGCATCAGTTGAAAGAAAGTCGGAGGAGCGTTCATGACGGAGGCCTTGCGGTTTGAGATGAATCGCCATCATCCGGATTGATGACCGAGCATTTCACCAAAATACAGTCACATTGATGAATAATCTGCAGCATGAGTACTGAATCCCCAGGCATTGATCGCATTGACCGCCGCATCCTCGACCTGCTGCAGCGCGACGGTCGCATCAGCAACTTGAAGCTGGCCGAAAGCGTGGCCCTGTCACCCACGGCGGTGCTGGCGCGTGTGCAGCGCCTCACGCGCGAGGGCTTCATCCTGGGGTACGAAGCGCGGCTCAATCCGCTCCAACTTGGCGCGGGCATGATGGTGTTTGTGGAAGTGCTGCTTGACCGCACCACCCCTAATGTGTTCGATCAGTTCAAGGCGGCAGTGCAGGTGCGCCCCGAAATCATGGAGTGCCACATGGTGGCCGGAGGCTTTGACTACCTGCTCAAGACACGCGCCGCCGACATGAACGTTTACCGCAAATTTGCAGGCACGGTACTGTGGCAGCTGCCCGGCGTGCGCGAGACGCGCACCTATGCGGTTATGGAAGAAGTCAAAAACACGACGGCACTGGCGCTGTGAGCATGACCACCCCCAGCTTGATTGTGGTGTTTGACGCGCAGTGCTTGCTGTGCAACGGTTGGGTGAAATTTTTATTCAGGCACGACCAGCGCGGTGTTTTCCGTTTCGCCGCCATTCAGGGCCGTACAGGCCAAGCCTTGCTGCAGCAAGCGGCCAGTTCGTCTTCGGGCAGGCCATTGCTGGTCACCTCACCCTTGAACAGCGTGAGCGCCAGCGGTTGCGGCCAGTTCAATGCTTGTACGCGGTAGATGAGACCCGAAGCGCCTCCGCCCAATAAGTGGCCCTGTGTGAGCGTGTGCCACGGTACAGCTGGTAATTCAGATTCTGTCGCCCAAGATCCCGCCATGGTGTTGCCTGCCAGCGCCAACCAAGACAGGCGTGGCAACTGGGTTAGCCAATCGGGTACATGCGCCAGGCGGTTGGCCGAGATACGCAGCAACTCCAGTCTTTGTGCCGTTTGCAGGCCATCGGGCAAAGCCGTGAGCCGGTTGCCCGCCAGTATCAGCTTTTGCAATGCCGGGTGCTGGCCCAGTTCAGTGGGCAAGTGGCCAATGGCGTTGTCGGTCAAGGTCAGCCAGCGCAATGCCGATGGCAAAGCGGCGGCAGGCACCAGGGTGATGCGGTTGGCCTTGAAGCCGACCATTTGCAAGCTTGGGCAAGCACCCAGCACTTCGGGCAATACCTCGAAGTCGTTGT
>CAYRBW010000035.1:0-16112 GCA_964422575.1 uncultured Limnohabitans sp. | reverse complement strand
ACGAAGTGTTCTGTGAGCCCAAAAACATCGCCGTCTCGATGGGCTCGCACCACATACCGCATTGGGGTGTATGACAAATATTCAAATCGTGTCATACTTTATGTCATACAAAAATCAATCATTGTGTGACGAGGAGTGAATATGCTGTCTGTCCGCCTGCCCGAAACCGTTGAACGCGAATTGACCCAGTATTGTGCCGCTCGCAAACTGACCAAGTCCCAAGTTGTGCAAGAAGCACTTGCCGAGTATTTGGTGGCGGCCAAAACGACCTCTAACCACAATGCAGCGTCAGAGCCCGACCTGTCGTTTTTGGCTCCGGACGACCCAATTCGGCAGTTCATTGGCATTGCCAAAGACGGTCCCAGTACCGACGAGTGGATGGCCATCACTCGTGGCGACGATTGGAACAAACCATGATCCTGGTCGACACCAACGTGCTGTTGGATCTTTACAAGTCAGACCCGATTTGGATGTCTTGGTCCCTCCAGAACTTGCGCAACGCTAAGTCTGGCGAATTGGCCATCAACATGGTGGTTTATGCCGAATTGGCCGGGCACCCTGCCGAACCCGTGCACTTGGACCAGTTTCTGGAGCTGCTGGGCATCCAGATGATTGACCTGACGCGACCAGCGGCACGTTTGGCGGGTATTACCTTTCGGCAATACCGCCAACGGGGTGGTATCAAAACCGGCGTCTTGCCCGATTTTTTTATTGGTGCGCATGCGCAGGCCGACGGTCACAAATTACTGACCCGCGATGCGGGGCGGTACAAGACTTATTTCCCGAAGATCAAACTGATCTGCCCATGAAAACAAACTGAACATTGAAAGTCCACCATGCGGATCGATCAACTGACCGTCAAAAACTTCAAAGCGTTTGAATCAGCCACTTTCAACTTCAACCCTAATTTCAACTTGGTGGTTGGTATCAATGGCATGGGCAAAACATCGTTGCTCAATGCCCTGGAAGTGGCTTTAGGTGCCTGGCAATATGCGCAAGGTTTCAAATCACAAATTGACAGCCGCGATATTGAGGACAAAGAGGTGCGCCTCAAAGCCACCTCACTTGGTGACAGGCCACAACTGGAGCCACAGTGGCCCGTTTCAATCCATGCCGTTGGCGTTGTATTGAGCAAAGAAGGAGGTTGGAAGCGATATCGCCCTGACTTTGGGAGCTATACCCAGATCAAAAGCAGCACACATTTTTTTAAGCAAGAAGTGAGCGCCGTCTTGCAGCAAGTGCAAGAAGGGAAAGATGTCCATTTACCATTGATCGCCAGCTACGGTGCCAACCGCTTGTGGCACGACTACGAAACCAGCGAGAAACCTGAAGAAACCTTGCGTCTTTCGCGCTTGTTCGCCTACAAAGATGCCTTTCACACGCGCATGAGCGCACAGCTGCTGACGGACTGGATCAGGCAAGAAGAAAGCGCCGCATTTGCCGAAGGCAACACATCCATTGAAGAGGCGGGCCGTGTGGTCAAACAAGCCATACTGGGCTGCGTTGAAGGGGCCAAGCGCTTGTGGTTCGACCCCCGCCGCGAACAACTTGTACTTGCTCTTGAAAATGGGCAGGTCATCCCATTCAGCAACCTGAGTGATGGTCAACGCACCGTGCTGACCTTGGTCGGTGACATTGCGCGCCGTGCCATCACACTCAACCCTCATTTGGGTGAAAACGCCTGCGCCCAAACCGAGGGCATGGTGCTGATTGATGAATTGGACTTGCACTTGCACCCGCGTTGGCAGCGACGCATCATCCAAGATCTCAAGCGCACCTTTGGCAAACTGCAATTCATTTGCACCACGCACTCGCCGCAGCTCATCGGTCAAGCCCAAGCCAATGAAATCATTGTGTTGGGAGAGACCGGACAGATGCTCCCCCCTGCACAAAGCTTTGGCATGGACTCCAACTGGGTGCTGCGCCACATCATGGGCAGCGACGATCGCGACCCTCAGGTCTCTCAAGACATCGACGCACTGTTCGAGTTGATTGAATCCGATCAACTGAGCAAGGCTCAAAACAAAGTGGATGATCTGCGCAAGCAATTGGGCGAGCACCCCGATTTGGTCGAGGCCCAAGCCTTGATCCACCGTTTTTCAGGTGCGCAGGAGTGAGTCATGCGCACCATTGCCCAACCCCCTGCGCCACAAAGTTTTTTGCAATGGATGCGTGCGCAGCGCGACGCTCCGCAAAACCTCAGCTACAACAATTTGCCCACCCATATCAAAAATGACATCAAACAAATCCTTCTCAAGGGGCAAGGTCATTTGTGCGCATACACCCAGCGCAAACTCTTGACGCAAAGCGATTGCCATATCGAACACTTGGTTCCCCAAACCCAATCGGCAGAACTGGGGTTGACTTACAGCAACATGCTGGCTTGCTTTCCTGCAAATGGGGGCGACACCACCCACGGCTACGGTGCCCCCATCAAATGGGGGCTGCATGTGCGATTGGGTGCCGACTTTGTATCGCCCTACGCTCCGGGTTGCGATCGACGGTTTTTGTTTGACCGCCAAGGCCTGATTCACAGCGTCGCAAACGATGAAGCGGCGCAAGAGACGATTAAGAGCCTGTGCCTGAATCATCCGCAATTGGTCGAACTGCGCCAACAAGCCCTGAGTGCGCACGGTCTGACGCTTCGAACAAACCATCTGCGCTCTCATCAACGCCCCAAATTGAAAAACACCGTGAAACCTCTATCGGCCAAAGAAGCACAAGCCTTGGCAGACACCGTCAAGCAAGCCGATGCACACGGCCACTTGGAGCCCTTTTGCAACGCCATTTCGCAAGTCGCCACGGCTTACTCTGAGCGAGAAATGGCACGTGCAGCGCGCATCAGAAAACATCATTAACCGGGAGCAAACCATGTCCTCTTTACCCAACCCCCACCTCATCTTTGGCCCCGTCTTTGCCATGCTGACCTTGGTCGTGGTCGTTACCGTGTTGACGTTTCGCGAACGTGTGCGCCAGTTCAAAGCGCAGCGGCTGAACCCGCAAAAGGTGTCCACCCGCAGTGAATTTACAGCTGCCCTCAAAGACTCACGCTGTGCCGACAACTTTGCCAATTTGTTTGAAACGCCGGTGCTGTTTTACGTGGCCTGTATCGGCCTTTTTGTCACGCAAACCGTCAGCGCCTCCGCACTGGCCCTGGCCTGGGCTTACGTGCTGCTGCGCGTCGGGCACAGCTGGGTGCACTGTGGCAGCAACCATGTGATGACGCGCTTCAAACTGTTTGCCGCCAGCCTGCTGGCTTTGTTGGGGCTGTGGGGTGCGTGGGGCTGGGCTCTGCTGCAAGTGATCTGATTCAAATCCCATCCAAAGGACACCCCATGGGACAACTTGCCCTCGCTGCCAAAATCACCCACGTGCCCAGCATGTACCTGAGCGAAATTCCGGGGCCACGTTTTGGCACACGGCAAAGCGCCATCGACGGCCACAAAGAAATCAGCCGCCGCTGCCGCGCCTTGGGCGTGGACACGCTGGTGGTGTTCGACACGCACTGGCTGGTCAACGCGAATTACCACATCAACTGCGCGCCGCACTTCAAGGGCAGCTACACCAGCAACGAGCTGCCGCACTTCATCAACCACATGGCCTTCGAGTCGCCGGGCAACCCCGAGCTGGGGCATTTGCTCGCCAAAGTGGCGAACGAACACGGCGTGGAAACGCTGGCGCACGACAACACCACGCTCGACCCCGAATACGGCACGCTGGTGCCGCTGCGCTATATGAACGCCGACCAGCATTTCAAGGTGGTGTCGGTCTCGGCGCTGTGCATGGTGCATTACCTGAACGACAGTGCGCGCCTGGGCTGGGCCATGCGCGAAGCCGTGGAAAAGCATTACGACGGTAAAGTGGCTTTTTTGGCCAGCGGCAGCTTGAGCCACCGCTTTGCACAGAACGGTTTGGCCCCCGAATTTGCCCACAAGATCTGGAGCCCGTTTCTGGAGCAGCTCGACAAGCAGGTTTTGCAGATGTGGGCCAAGCGCGAATGGAAAGCCTTTTGTGAAATGCTGCCCGAGTACGCCAGCAAGGGCCACGGTGAAGGCTTTATGCACGACACCGCCATGTTGCTGGGCGCTTTGGGCTGGACTGGGTATGACGGCGGTGTGGACATGGTGACGCCCTACTTCGGTGCCAGTGGCACGGGTCAGCTCAATGCCATTTTTGAAGTGACTCCGCAAGACGGCGCACAGGTGCCTAAGGCGGTGGCCAGCAGCGCCGAGGGTTACACCGCCATCAGCACCCGACTTTGAGGAGAACAACACATGCCACACATGGTGATTCTCTACACCGGACAGCTAGATCAAGAAGTCCACATGACCACCCTCTGCCGCCAGATGGCGGACGCCATGCTCACCGTGAAAAACGAAGAGGGCAAGCAGGTCTTTCCGACTGGCGGCACACGTGTGCTGGCCTACCCTGCGCCGCATTACGCGGTGGCCGATGGTGGGGCGGCGGGTGAGGCGGCGGGTGGCACGGGCGACTACGCTTTTGTGTACTTGAACCTTCGCATGGGCCGGGGTCGCAGCGAGGCCACGCAACAAGGTGCCGGGCAAACTTTGCTCGAAGTCGCCAAGGCTTTTTTTGCGCCCCTGATGGCGCAGCGCCACATCGGCATCACGCTGCAGATCGACGTCGGCCCCGAGGTGTTCGACGCCAAACACAGCAATCTCCATCCGCTTTTCAAAATGGTTTGACCCTTGTCCGTGTTCACCGATGACCAAATCCACCAACTCGCCACCGAGCTGCACCAGTCCGAAAAATCCCGGGTGCAGATCGAGCACTTTTCCAAGCGCTACCCGAGCATGACGATTGAAGACGGCTACCGCATCAACCGCGCCTGGATGCAGATCAAGTTCGCCGAAGGGCGAAAAATGATCGGCCACAAAATTGGCCTGACCAGTCGCGCCATGCAGGTCTCCAGCCAGATCGACGAGCCCGACTACGGCACGCTGCTTGACGACATGCTCTACACCTGCACGCCGGGTCAAGTGCTGGACATTTCCTTCACGAATTTCATCGCCCCGCGTGTGGAGGTCGAACTGGCCTTCATCCTCAAAAATGAGCTGCGTGGCCCGAACGTGTCGGTGCAGCAGGTGCTCGATGCCACCGAGTACGTGACCCCCGCGATTGAAATCATCGATTCGCGCATCGAACAGTTTGACCGCCACAGCAAGGCGATGCGTAAGGTGTTTGACACCATCAGCGACAACGCGGCGAACGCGGGCATCGTGTTGGGGGCCAAGCGGGTCGACCCATTGGCCACCGACCTGCCTTGGTGTGGGGCCATCTTGCGCCAGAACGGCGTGGTCGAAGAGACCGGTCTCGCTGCGGGCGTGCAGGGGCACCCGGCTGTGGGCATTGCTTGGTTGGCCAACAAACTTGCACCTTGGGGCGAGCACCTGCAAGCCGGTGAAATCGTTTTGGCGGGTTCTTTTACCAAACCTGCACCTGCCAAGTTAGGCGATGTGTTTGATGCGGACTATGGGCCGTTGGGCAAGTTGGAGTTTCGTTTTGTTTGAATACCCGCCTTCGTCTTGTCTGAGTGGGGTGCTGTTGGTCCCGGGGTGGCCACCCGAGCTCAGAGGCGCTTCGCTTTGCCACATCGCCCAATCCGCCACCCCGGCACTACCAGCCTGTAAGCCGTTTGGTCTCTAACGAGAGGAACTTCGCCATGAACACTCCTGTGAACTTATTCAAACAAGCCCTCAAAGACAAACACCCCCAAATCGGCCTGTGGATGGGGCTGGCCAATGCCTACACAGCCGAAATCTGCGCGCTGGCCGGATTCGACTGGCTGGTTATTGACGGCGAACACGCGCCCAATGATTTGCGCAGCATTCAGACCCAGCTGCAAACGCTGGCCGCTTACCCGACCAGCCACCCGGTGTGTCGTGTGCCCGTGGGCGAGAACGCGCTCATCAAGCAATACCTGGATCTGGGCGCGCAAAACATTTTGGTGCCCATGGTCGACACGGCCGAGCAAGCCGCGCAGTTGGTGCAAGCCATGCGTTACCCACAAGACGATGGTCATGGTGGCGTGCGCGGCATGGCGGGTGCGAGGGCTTCGCGCTGGGGGCATTACCCTGATTACTTCAAGCGAGCCAACCAAGAAGTTTGCTTGCTGGTCCAAGTCGAATCGCGCGAAGCACTGAAGAACCTGGACGCCATTGCCGCCACACCCGGTGTGGACGGTGTCTTCATTGGCCCGGCGGATTTGTCGGCGAGCATGGGCCATGTGGGCAATGCTGCGCACCCTGATGTGCAGGCCGCGATTGCCGATGCGATTGCCTGCATCCTGAAAGTCGGCAAAGCCCCCGGCATCCTCACGCCCGACCGCCAACTGGCAGCGCACTACCTGTCGCTGGGTGCTGTGTTTGTCGCCGTGGGCCTCGACACGCAAATCCTGATGCGCCACACCACCGATTTGGCCGCGCATTTCAAATCAGCCCTGCCCGTTGTCACCCCTTCCAAAGGTGCAACGTATTGAGCCGCTCCATGCACTTGCTGGTCTGTCCCTGCAGGAGATGGAATAGACGCCTCCCTCCTTCGATGACGGTTAATGGGGGTCAGATCCCAATTAATTTCGACCAGCCGACTAAATCAACAGATGGGTTCTGACCCCAATTACTGACCCCAATTAACCAATTAAAGGAGTTGACGATGTTTCCATCCCCCTACCCGGTAGTGCCTTCGCTGCAAGCGCGGGTGCATTCTGATGAGTGGCAGGCGCGTTTGCAATTGGCGGCGTGCTACCGCGTGTTTGCCATGCTCGGCTGGACCGAGATGATCTACAACCACATCACCGTGCGCCTGCCCGATAGCGTGACCGGTGGTGATAAGCAGTTTTTGATCAACCCCTTTGGCCTGCATTACAGCGAGGTCACGGCTAGCAATCTGGTCAAGATCAATTTGCAAGGCGAGGTGCTCGACGGCTCGCCTCACAAGGTGAACCCGGCCGGCTTTGTGGTGCATGCCACGCTGCACGGCGGCATCGACGGCGCGCACTGCGTGATGCACACCCACACCACAGCGGGTGTGGCGGTGGCGTGCTTAAAGGACGGTCTGTCGCAAAGTAATTTTTATTCGGCGCAGTTGCACGACATGGTGGCCTACCACGACTTCGAGGGCATCACCATCCACGTCGAAGAAGGGCCACGTGTGCTGCAGAGTATTGGCAACAAACCCGCTGTGATCCTGCGCAACCACGGCCTGCTGGCGTGGGGGCAAACGTTGCCACAAACCTTTGCGATTTTGTGGACACTGCAACGTGCTTGCGAGATCCAGTTGGCCACACAGAGCATGGGCTCGCCGATCTCTGTGCCCGAAGGCATCGCTGCCAAATGCACCCGTGATGCCTTGCAGTTCAACCCGAACCACGGGGCTGGGCAAGATGTGTTCGAGGCCCTGGTGCGCCAAATGGACCGCATGGACACCGGGTGGCGTGCATGAGCTGGATGGACAACACCATGAAATTGCACAAAATTGCCATCGTGGGCGCAGGCGCTATTGGCGGGTGGCTGGGCGTTCACTTGGTGCGTGTGGGCGCGCAGGTCAGCGTGCTCGCACGGGGTGACACCCTCGCCGCCTTGCAAGCCAATGGCTTGCAACTTCATCAAGGGGGTTCGCTGTACACCATGCCAGTGACCGCATCCAACGACGCCGCAGCGTTGGGTGTGCAGGACTTGGTGGTGATTTCGGTCAAGGCCCCGGCACTGGCCTCAGTGGCTGCGCAAGTCGGACCGTTGATAGGGCCGAACACCGTGGTGTTGACCGCCATGAACGGTGTGCCTTGGTGGTTTTTGCAAGGTTTTGGCGGCCCGGTGGCGGGACGCTCGCTCGCCACGGTGGACCCGGACGGTGCGATCGCCCGTGCCTTGCCTTCGAATCATCTGGTGGGCGGGGTGGTTCACGCCAGTTGTTCAGTCGATGCGCCGGGTGTGATCCGTCACCATTTTGGCGATGGGCTCATTGTGGGTGAGCCTTCGGGGCTGGCCACGCCGCGGGTGCAAGCCTTGCATGCACTGTTGCAAAAGGCTGACTTTAAAGCCAGTGTGTCACCGCAAATTCAGAAAGACATCTGGTACAAACTTTGGGGCAATATGACTGTGAACCCCATCAGCGCCATCACGGGGGCGACCACGGACCGGATCCTGGACGATCCTTTGGTGCGCCAGTTCATCTCCAGCGTCATGCTCGAAGCCAAAACGATTGGCGAAAAAATGGGGATTCCGATTGATCAGCAGCCAGAAGATCGCCATGCTGTGACGCGAAAACTGGGGGCATTTCGCACTTCAATGCTGCAAGACGTTGATGCAGGCAAACCCGTGGAGCTTGATGCTTTGGTCGGTGCGGTTCGTGAGTTGGGCCAACTCACCCAAGTCGCCACACCCTTTACCGATGCGTTGCTGGGGCTCAGCCGTTTGCACGCCCAAGGTCGTGGGCTTTATGGTTTATTCACTTGAATTTACGAGGCCGTGGCCCGTGCGCAGCATTTCAAAAACAAACGTGTTTCCAAGGAATGGGCAGGTGCCTGATTCTTCTGTTTGCCAGTCACTTGCTTGTCATCATTTAGGTGAATGGGGCGTTAAATTGCCCTTATGTCGTCCAGTCCAACGCCCCGCGCTTCCTTTTCCCGCCTGACCCTCACGGGTTTCCTGACACTTTTATTGATTGCGCTCATGATGGGTGCCAACCATGTAGCTGCCCGAACCGCTTTCAATCATGGTGTGGATGTGGTGACCGCTGTCACTTTTCGCAGCAGCGTCACGGCCTTTGTGCTGGCCTTGATTCTTTGGCAGCAAAAGGTCTCGCTCGAGCTGTCGGGACGGCACAAAAAAAACCTTCTGCTCATTGGCGCTTTGATTGCCGTGCAAAGCGTTTGCCTGTATTCATCGGTTGCCCGTCTGCCTGTGGCTTTGGCACTGCTGGCGTTCAACACCTATCCTTTGCTGACGGCTTTCTGGGCGCGGGTCTTGTATGGCCACCGTCCAGAGCGTGCCGTGTTGTTGGCCATGCCCGTGCTGTTGCTGGGGCTGGCTTTGGCGCTTGATGTGTTGGGGGCTGCTTCAGGGCTTGGAGCTGCTCAGCAATGGGGGCAAATTGGCGCTGGCGTGGCTTTTTCTTTGGCCGCATCCGCCACGTTTGGCTTGGCGTTGGTCATCACCCAACATGAGGCGGCCGATGTGGATGGGCGCTTGCGCACCTTCACCACCATGGCCACCGTGGCTGTGTTGGCTGTTGTGGTGGCTTCCACCCAAAGTGGCTTTCATTTGCCCACAGCTACGGCGGGTTGGTGGGGCTTGGGAGCGCTGACATTTTTGTATGGCACGGCCTTCACCATCATGTTCACCGTGTTGCCCAAATTGGGCGTGGTGGGTAACTCGGCCATCATGAACGTGGAGCCTGTGTTTGCCTTGGTGCTGGCATGGGCGGTTTTAGGGCAGTCGATTGCGCTGATGCAGCTGGTCGGCGCCTTGGTGGTGGTGGCCACCGTCATGTGGCTGGGTTTGCGAAAACGTTGAGGAGGACAGTTGGCGGTCAGCCGTTCTTCAGAGCCAGCGCTTTGTTATACAGAACATTTTTGGATTCGCCCGTGATCTCGGCGGCCAGTTTGACGGCGGTTTTCAGGGGCAACTCAGGCAAGAGCACTTGCAACACGCGCAGGCCCTCGCCTGTTGATTCGACCACCGGGGCATCGTGCAAGACCAGCACAAACTCACCGCGTTGGCGATCGGGCTTCTCGGCCAACCAAGCGGGCAAGTCGTGGGCGCACACGGTTTCGATTTGTTCAAACTGCTTGGTCAATTCACGGCCCAGGGTGACCCGGCGCTGGCCCAAGACCGACAGCGCTTGGGCCAGTGCTTCAATCCGGTGGGGTGCCTCCAGCAGCACCACGGCGCGGCTTTCCTGCGCCAGGGCTTGCACGGCCTGTACACGTTCGCCCGATTTGCTGGGCAAAAAGCCTGCGAACACGAAACCGTTGTCACTTGTCATGCCCGATGCACTCAGCGCTGTGGTCACACTGCTGGCCCCCGGCAAGGGCAATACCCGGTAACCCGCTTGCCGCACGGCGTCCACCAACCTTGCACCCGGATCGCTGATGGCTGGGGTGCCTGCGTCACTCACATAGGCCACGCGTTCGCCTTGGGCCAGACGGTCGATCACGGTTTGAGCCGCTTGCGCTTCGTTGTGCTGGTGCACTGCCAGCAGCTGTGAGCCGGGGCGCTCCAGGCCATAGGCGCGCAGCAGTTGCTGGGTGTGCCGGGTGTCTTCGCAGGCCACCGCATCGACACGGGCCAGCACATGCAAAGCGCGCAGGCTGATGTCGGCAAGGTTGCCAATCGGGGTGGCCACGACATACAGTGTGCTGGTCGGGTTGTTTTGCGATCCGGCAGCGTCGTGCGCAGCCTCCAGGGCTTTGGCAAACGAGGCAGACAAGGGAGACGGAGTCAATGCAATTCCTCAAAAAAGACACGGCGGGCCAGACCACCAAAGCCCGAGGTGATGCGGGCGAAGACGAGGCGCTGGCTTATTTGCAAGAGCACGGTTTGCGCTTGCTGCAGCGCAATTATCGGACGCCCGGCCGTGGCGGGGGTGAAATTGACCTCATCATGCAGGCCCGCGATGGGACTGTGGTGTTTGTCGAGGTCCGAAAACGCAGCCGCAGTGACCATGGTGGTGCGGCTGCCAGCATCAGTTTCCAAAAAAAACGGCGGATCATGCTCGCCGCGCAGCACTACTTTTTACGTTGGTCCCGTTTGCCACCCATGCGTTTTGATGTGGTGACCATCGAGGCGGCAGGACCACAATGGTTGCAGGCCGCTTTTGACGCAGGGTGATCGCCGTTACCTCTCGGTCTCGCAGGCCTATCAATTCCGTTTTCGGTCACGGATTTACCTCTCGGCACCTCCTGTGCTCGCGGTTATCATCCCCAGCACATGCTAGACCTTCGAATCCAACAACATTTCATCGACAGTGCCGATCTGCACTACCAGGTGGCCGAGACCTTGGCAAAGCCTGTGGATGCGGCGGTGCAGGCCACGCTGGCTTGCGTCACGGGCGGTGGCAAGGTGCTGGCCGGGGGCATGGGCCCATCGGCTGCACTGGCCCAATACCTGGTGAATCTGCTGGTGGGGGGCTTTGAGCGAGAGCGCCCAGGCTTGGCCGCGCTGGCTTTGTCGTCGGATGCTTTGATGGCCACACGGTGGCCCGATGGTCAGGCTTTGGCCCGGCAGGTGCTGGCCTTGGGCCAAACGGGCGATGTGCTGGTGCTCATCAGTGCCGATGGCGCAGAGCCAGCTTTGGTAGAGGCCGTACAAGCGGCCCACGATCGTGAAATGGTGGTGCTGGCTTTGACCGGTCATCACGGGGGCGGGCTGGCCCACCAGTTGCGCGAGACTGATGTGCATGTGTGTGTGCCTCATGAGCGCGCTGCCCGGATTCGCGAAGTTCAGCATTTGGTGCTGCACTGTCTGTGTGATGGAATGGATACCCAGCTGTTGGGTGAACAGGAGCCTCTTTAAATGAAACGTAATCTTCAATCTCTGGTTTTATCCGGTGTTGTCTTGACCGGTGCTTTCACGGCACTTTCCGGCTGTGCCCCCTTGATCGTGGGCGGTGCGGTCATGACCGGCATTGTGGCCACCGACCGCCGCACTACCGGTGCACAGGTCGAAGACGAGGGCATTGAACTGAAAGTCGCCAGTGCCGTGCGTCAGGACCTGGGCGACCGGGTTCACCTGAATGTGACCAGCTTCAACCGCAAAGTGCTGCTCAGCGGCGAGGCACGCTCACAGGCTGACAAAGACCAGGTCGAGAAGTTGGCGCAAAGCCAGGAAAACGTTCAGTCCGTCGTGAACGATTTGGCTGTTGCACCCGCCAGCAGTCTGACCCAGCGCTCCAAAGACACCGTGATCACCAGCCAAGTCAAGGCGGCCTTCATCGATGCCAAAGATCTGCAGGTCAATTCGATCAAGGTCGTGACCGAGCGCGGTATTGTTTATCTGATGGGTCGCGTCACCGCCCGAGAGGCCAAGCGTGCCAGCGACATTGTGCGTGGCATTGGCGGTGTCACCAAAGTGGTTCGCGTGTTCGATGAAATTTCGGAAGAAGAACTCAAGCGCTTGAGTCAACCACCACTGTCAAAATGAGCTGACGCACACCCCTTAAAAGAGCGGCCCGTGGGCCGCTCTTTTTGTCTCAAGCATGAAGCAGACCGGGACGGGTCAAGTTATTTCAGCCCACTCAATTGTGCGCATCTGCCGTGCAAGCAATGGCCGGTCAGCGCAAACGCCGGATCAAGCTCGAGGTGTCCCAGCGGCCGCCCCCCATTTTTTGCACATCGGCATAAAACTGGTCCACCAGCGCCGTCACAGGCAGTCGGGCTCCATTGCGCTTGGCCTCGTCCAGCACCAGGCCCAGGTCCTTGCGCATCCAGTCCACCGCAAAGCCAAACTCAAATTTGTCGTCAACCATGGTCTTGCCACGGTTGTCCAGTTGCCAGCTTTGGGCCGCACCCTTGCCAATCACGTCCAGCACCTGGTGCATGTCCAGACCCGCCTGTTGGCCAAAGGCCACGGCTTCAGACAAGCCTTGCACCAGACCTGCAATGCAGATTTGGTTGACCATTTTGGCCAACTGTCCAGCACCCGATTCGCCCAGCAGAGTGAAGGCGCGTGAAAACGCCATGGCCGCTGGCTTGACGTTGTCAAAAGCGGCAGCATCGCCACCACACATCACGGTCAGCATGCCGTTTTGGGCACCGGCCTGACCACCCGAAACGGGCGCGTCGATGAATTGCAGGCCCAGCTTTTGAGCCTGGGCCGACAGCTCACGCGCCACCGAGGCCGACGCGGTGGTGTGGTCCACAAAAATCGAGCCGGGCTTCATGCCAGCAAATGCGCCGTCGGAACCCAACACCACGCTGCGCAGATCGTCGTCGTTGCCCACGCAGGCAAAGACGATGTCGGCACCCGCAGCGGCTTCGTGTGGGGTGGGTGCGCGGGCGTTACCGGGGCACTCGGCTGTCCAAGCGGCGGCTTTGGTGGCGCTGCGGTTGTAGACGGTGACATGGTGGCCCGCACGGGCCAAATGGCCTGCCATGGGGTAGCCCATGACACCCAAGCCCAAAAAGGCAACTTTGCGGGTGGGCGTGGCTTCGTAGATTTTGGCGACGATTTGGCTCATGGTTGTCTCGGTCAATAGATCAAAAGTTGAGAATTTAGCAGCATGCGGCTTGGCCCGTGGTCGCGAGGGTGGCATGCACCGTTGGGTGCCTCGGGTTTTGGTACCCTCAGGGCATGAACTCTTTAATTGCCCAGAATCTGGCACAGGTCCAAGCGCAGATCCAGGCGGCTTGCTCAGCGGCGGGCCGCCCATCGTGCGCCGTGCAATTGCTGGCGGTCTCCAAGACCTGGGGGGCAGACACCGTGCGTGAGGCCCATGCCGCCGGGCAAACTGCGTTTGGCGAAAACTACATCCAGGAGGCGGTGGACAAGATTGCCGCGCTGCACGATTTGCCGCTGGTGTGGCACTGCATTGGCCCGATCCAGAGCAACAAGACGCGCTGGGTGGCTGAGCACTTTGATTGGGTGCACAGCATCGACCGCCTCAAAATCGCCCAGCGCCTGTCTGAGCAGCGCCCCGAGCACCTGCCGCCTTTGCAGGTGTGCATTCAGGTCAATGTGGACGGGGGTGAGAACAAGTCGGGGGTGTCGCCGGCAGACTTGCCCGAGCTGGCGGTGGCGGTGGCGGCTTTGCCCCGCCTGCAGCTGCGTGGTCTGATGACCATTCCAGAACCGGCCGAAACCGACGCACAAATGCGCGCGGTGCACCGTCAGGCCAAAGCGTTGTTTGAGCAATTGCGTGCACAGGGCCTGCCGCTGGACACGTTGTCGATGGGCATGAGCGCCGACCTGACCGCCGCCATTGCCGAAGGCAGCACGATGGTGCGGGTGGGCACGGCGATTTTTGGCAAGCGCTGAGCCCCTTTTTCATCGTTTCAGCGTTTGCCTTGCGGTGCTGACCATTCAGGATGGATCGCCCATTTGCAGTTTGAAAGTGCTGCGCCGCTCGCCAACAGGCACGCCCGCCACGTTCAGCAATACTTGGGCACGCCAGGGTTTGAGGTTTTCGCGCTGGGCATCGTCCAGCCAGCCCAGTTGGTCCAGCGCCTCCACGGTGGCGGCAAACAGCGCGGCCTTGTTGCCGTCCATGATCTTGATGGCCAGAGCCTGACCCCGCGAGCGACTGCTCACCACCTGCACGCCGTCGGCCCCCACTTTGGTGACCCAGTCGCCCCGACCTGCGTGCATGAAGTCGGCGTCGTTGCGCCCGGTGCCCGAGACCAGCTCGGGGTGGGCGCTCATGGCCTGGCCCAGTTGCGTCAGGCTCTCGCCATACAAGCCGTCTGATTCGGGTTGCGCCAGACGCGCATAGCTGCGTGCCAGGCGCGACAGGGGCATGGCGTAGTTCGGGGCCGAGCAGCCGTCGATGCCCAGGGCCAGTTCTTCTTCGCTCAGTCCAGCCAAATGTGCCACGGCCTGGCGAATGCGCTGCTGCAAGGGGTGTGAGACTTCGGTGTAGCTGTCGGTGGGCAAGCCGTGCTGCACGCAGTAAGCCAAAAAGCCGCTGTGCTTGCCGCTGCAGTTGTGGTGCCGTTCGTCGAAGGCAAAGCCTTCGGGCATGGGCTGGTCAAAAAACGTGAAGCGGTAAGGCACATGGCAGCCACAACGCATCTGGCGTGTGGTGCTGCCGCTTTTGCGCAGGATGGAGGTGACTTGCTCAACGTGCATGTCTTCACCGTTGTGGCTGGCGCACATCATGGCCAGCTCGGGTGGCGTAAAGCCGAAATGTGTCACCCCGCCTGACTGGATGAGGGGTAGCGCCTGCATGGCCTTGAGGGTGGAGCGGGTGAAGCACAGCCAGTGCGGGTTGCCCACTTGCGCCAGCACGCGGCCTTCGGTGTCGGTCACGGCCAGTGCGCCCATGTGCACGCACTCCTGCACGCCGTTGCGGGTCAACTCGATCAGGGGCTCGAAGTTCATGGGCTTGTCTCGGGGTGTTTTGAAAAGCCCAGTTTAAATTGTCCCGAACTTGACCGGCTACCTTTGTGGCCACGCCGCACAATGGCCCGATGCAAAACATCCCTTCCCCCCTTCAAGCGCAAGTGGTGCAGTGGCTCATTCAGCCAGGTGAGTCAGCGGCTGCAGGCGATGTGTTGGTGATTTTGGAGGCCATGAAAATGGAGCACGAAATCCGCGCACCCCATGCTGGTCTTTTGGCAGAGCGCTACTTTCAGGCGGGTGAGACGGTCGGTGAGGGCGAGGTTCTGATGACATGGGGGCCGCTGTCTGAGCTTGCGCCCAGTTCTGAACCTGTTCCGACTCAACCTGCCGTTTCCGTCGATCCCCTCACTGAACGGGCCGACCTGAAAAAGCTGCAAGACCGCCTGGCTTTCACGCAAGACGCCCAGCGCCCCGAAGCGGTGGCCAAGCGCCACGCCACCGGTCTGCGCACCGCCCGCGAGAACATCGCCGATTTGTGTGACGAGGGTTCGTTTGTCGAATACGGCGCACTGGCCGTGGCCGCGCAAAGCCGCCGCCGCAGTGCCGACGACCTCATGCGCAACACGCCTACCGATGGCATGGTCACCGGCATCGCTTGCGTGAATGGCCAGCGGGTGGTCGTCATGGCCTATGACTTCACCGTGTTGGCGGGCACACAAGGCATGCGCAACCACCAAAAGACCGACCGCATGCTGGGCGTGGCCTTGCAAAACAAGCTGCCTGTGGTGCTTTTCGCCGAAGGCGGTGGGGGTAGGCCAGGTGATGTCGATGTCGCCATCGTGGCGGGCTTGAATCTGCCCACCTTTGCTTCGTTTGCCCGCCTCAATGGCCAGGTGCCGGTGGTGGGTGTGGTGGCCGGGCGCTGCTTTGCGGGCAATGCGGCTTTGCTGGGCTGCTGCGATGTGATCATCGCCACGGGGGCAGCAACATCGGCATGGGCGGCCCGGCCATGGTCGAAGGCGGGGGGCTGGGCGTTTTCAAGCCCGAGCAGATTGGCCCCAGCGACGTGCAGCACGGCAACGGCGTGATCGACAT
>CAYRBW010000034.1:0-16159 GCA_964422575.1 uncultured Limnohabitans sp. | reverse complement strand
AGCGGGTGTGCCTTCGGCGCAGCCACGATGGATGGCCGCCACGCGCGACAAATACATGTCTTTGGGTTCGGTGTTGACCACATGGCCAAACACCACATGGCCGACGTCTTTGCCGTCGGTGCCCGCGCGGGACAAGGCTTCGCGCACGACTTGCGCGGCCAACTCGGTGGGAGCAATGTCCTTCAGGCTGCCGCCATAGGTACCAATGGCGGTGCGTACACCGCTGACAACAACAACTTCACGGCTCATGGGGTCTCCAGAATTTAAAAATAGGGGATGAATTAACCAGCACAGTTTCAGGGGTAATAACTACATTGACCTGACAGCCCTCGCCTGTCCATTCGAGGCATCAATCCCGCACGTCGGCGATCGGGTGTTCACCAAAGTCCGTTCGTGCCAGATAAGCCAGCACCTGGCTGGCGGCTTGTGGCGCTGAGCTGAGCAGGCCTTTTTCCTGCAGTTGGGCAAATTTGGCCCGGTCAGGGAAGTTGTCAGGTTCGGCTGCGCGCAGTTGCACCTGCATGTCGGTGTCAATGACACCGGGCGCCAAAGAGCAGACTTTTGCACCGTGGGGTTTGAGGGCTTCGTCGAGCGCCATGCAGCGGGTGAAATGGTCCATGCCCGCTTTGGCCGCGCAATAAGCTGCTTGAGAAGCCATGGCGCTGCGCCCTAAGCCCGATGAAATATTGAGTACCCGGCGGGGCAGGGCCCAATTTGCGGTCGCACCCAGAAAAGCCGCGCTCAGTTGCATGGGCGCTTCCAAGCCGACCCGCAGGGCTTGCGCCAGATTGTGGGCATCGGCTTGGCTGAGAGGTCCAATGTGGGGAATGATGCCGGCGTTGTTGATGAGGGTGGCGCTTGCATAAGAAGCCGCATCTTCACTCTGCAGCCAATCGCGCAGGCGCTGGCTGGCACCTTGACCATCGCTCAGGTCATGCGTCCATTGCGCAAGCGGGACTTGGCTGTTCTGGGCTGCAGCGGCCAGCGCGTCGTTGGTGTGGCGCGAAATGCACAAGAGGCTGTTGCCGTGCACAAGCAACTGCTGCGCGATGGCCAAGCCCATGCCCCGTGAGGCACCTGTCAGGATGTAAAGGTGATGTGTCATGGGTGGAAAATTTCAGTGTCCTTGCGCTGCCCGGATGCGGTTGACTTGCAAAGGCGTGACATCACTGGCTTGGTTGCCCCATTGTGTGCGCAGGTGGGTCAGCACAGCCGCGATGTCGCGGTCGTCGAGTTCCAGCACGGCAGGGGGCATGCCAAAGGGGCGGGGGTGCAAAGCGGTGGCCGGGCCATACCCACCATACAAGACCATTTGTACCAGGTTGGTGGGGTCACTCAAGAGCACAGCGCGATTACCCGCCAGGGCCGGGTAGGCCGTAGCGCCTGACGCTGTGGAGATGCCTTGGCCTCGCTCGCCATGGCATTGAACACAATGACGCTCGTAGATTTTCAGACCTTTTTCGGCGGCGACCCAGTTGACTTTGGCACGCACGGGCGCCGCGGCCGTTGTGGCACCTTTTGAGGCGCGGGACTGCAGATACACCGCCATGGCTTGCAAGTCTGCTTCGGTCATGTGTTGGGTGCCGTGTTGCACCACCTCGGCCATGGGGCCGCTGGTTTGGGCATGGTGGTTCTGGCCGGTGCGCAGCAATTGCACGATGTCTGCCAAAGGCGTGCTGGCCAAGCCGGTTTCGCTGTCGCTTGTCAGGTCCGGTGCGTACCAGTTGACCCCCGGCATCAGACCGCCCGACAAATCGTCGACAGCGCCGCTGGCACCCAAGGCATTGCGTGGGCTGTGGCATGCGGCGCAGTGGCCCAGGCCTTTCACCAAATAAGCGCCCCGGTTCCATTCGGCTGATTGCGCTGGGTCCGCCTTGAAAGGTGCAGGGCTGAAAAACAGGCTGCGCCAAATCGCCAACGCCGCTTGTGTACCCACAGGCCAAATCAAGGTGTGTGGTTGGACAGGTCGGTGTACCGCGGGGAGACTTTGTAGCCAGACCAGCAAGTCGTCACTGTCTGTACGGGTGATCACGCTGGTGTGGTGATAGGGAAAAGCCGGTGCCAGCAGGCGACCGTCTTTGGAGCGACCGTGGTACAGCGCTTGCCAAAAGTCCTGGGGGCTCCAGGTGCCGATGCCGGTGGCTGCATCGGGTGTGAGGTTGCTGCTGAAAACGGCACCAAACGGGGTCTCGATGCGCCGTCCGCCGGACAGGGGCTCCGCCCCTCGCGCGCTGTGACAAGCGACGCAGTTGCCGATACGGGCGAGGTATTGACCACGTTCAATTTGGGCGTTTTTCTCCAAGCTTGTGCGGGTTTGGATGGGCGGGCTGCCGGGTTTCAACCAGGTGTCGCCCCAGTTGTCCCACGCCACATAGATGGTCAGCGCCAGAAAGCCGCAGGCCAGGCCCCAACCGATGCGTGATGTTCTCATGGCTGGCCTCCCGCTGTGCTGGACAACTCGGGTGCGCTGCCGCAGCGCAGCGCTGCGGACACGGGCGGACCGGCTGGAGGACGAGGAGCGGGGTGTGTGTTGCTGGGCAAAGCCTGGCGTGCCAACCAACTGGACACGGCGATCAGGTCTTCAGGCGCAATGCGCTTGACCACTTCGGCCATGCAGTCGGGCGCATGGGCCTTGCGCTGGCCCGTTAGCCATGCACCCAATTGGGCATTCAGGTAATCCAGCGGCAAGCCCAGCAAGCCGGGTACATGGGGTTGCACGCCCGTCAAGCGCACACCGTGGCATTGGGTGCAAGCAGGCAGTCCGCGCGATGCATCACCTTGCGTCACCAGTTGCTGGCCTTTGGTCAGGCGTTGTGCCGAAATCACATTGCTGGCGCTGGGTTTCGGGTAGGGCAATTCCAGAGAAGAAAAATACCGCGCCATTTCGCCCAGGTACTCGTCAGAGAGTGGGTCGATTAGACGCGTCATCAGCTCGTAATGGCGTCGGCCTTGGGCAAAGTTGCGCAGTTGGTTGTGCAGATAGCCTGCGGGTTTGCCTGCCAGGCGCGGGTAATAACCATCTGGCCCGGCGCGACCCTGGTCACCATGGCAGGCGGTGCACGCCTTGGTGCGCTCGGCCATGTTGTCTTCAAAGTGGGCGCGGGGCGTGGATGCGGGGGCCGGTGAGGCCGTTGGGGCGGTCGGCTCTTGGGCTGGCGCAGCAGCGCAGCAGGCCAGGAGCGACAGCGCCATCCAGACTCGGCGCAATTTCAGGGGTTTCAGTAGCTTCCACATCCCTTGAAGATAACCGAAGCAGCGACAATACAGGGTTTGACTTTGGACATGACTGTCCACTGTTGCTTTGTTTTTTCATTCCCATTCAAGCCATGTCCGATATCCAAGTTCGATTTGCCACCCAACAAGACGCCACCGTTGTGGCGGCTTTGCACGCTAGCGCTTGCCGCGCCGCTTACGCAGGGCAAGTGCCCGATGCCCATTGGGATGCCACCCCCATGCCCAAACGTGTTTCTTTTTGGAAAGAGGCCATTGAATATGGCGAACCCCAAGTCATCGTGGCCCTGGACGGCAAGGACGTGGTCGGTTTTGTCGGTTTTGACCGTTCGCGCGACCCCAAGTCCAAAAACACCACGGGCGAAATCTGGGCCATCTATGCAGCGCCAAACCGTTTAGGCCAAGGCATTGGCTTGGCTTTGTGGGATGCGGCCCGTGAAGGTCTGGAAGAAGAAGGTTGCACCGACGTCACGGTCTGGCTCCCCTTGTTGCACGAAAAAACCCTGCGTTTCCATGATCTGGCGGGCTTCAAGCGCGAAATGAACACCGCCCGCACAGTGCCTTTGGGCGGGGTCAAGGTCGAGGAAGTGCGCCTCAAGCGCAAATTGGCCTGACGTTTTGACCACATGAGCAAGGGCCATTGGGGCGCGCGTATCTTGCTGGCCCCCATGGAGGGGCTGCTGGACCACACTTTGCGCGACATGCTCACCCGTGTCGGTGGCGTCGACTTGTGCGTCTCCGAATTCATTCGCGTCACCAATACGGTGTTGCCCCGGCGCGCTTTCATCCGGGTGGCCCCCGAGTTGTTGAACAACAGCCGCACGGTGGCGGGTGTGCCTGTCAGGGTGCAATTATTGGGGTCTGACCCCAATTATTTGGCGGCCAACGCTGCGGCGCTGGCCGAGCTCAAGCCTGCCGGCATCGATTTGAACTTTGGCTGTCCTGCCAAGACGGTGAACCAGCACCGTGGGGGCGCTGTTTTGCTGGATGAACCCGAGTTGGTGGGTCAAATCGTGGCTGCAGTGCGCCGGGCGGTGCCTGCGCACATCCCGGTCTCGGCCAAGATGCGTTTGGGCTTCAATGACGACAGCCGCGCTGAAGACTGTGCGCTCGCCATCGAGGCCGCAGGTGCCAGCGACTTGGTGGTGCATGCCCGCACCAAGGCCCACGGGTACCGCCCCCCAGCTTACTGGGACCGCATTGCCGATTTGCGCCAGCATGTGCGCTTGCCCGTGGTAGCCAATGGCGAAATCTGGACTCTGTCAGATGCTTTGCGTTGCCGCAAAGTGACTGGTTGTGAGCGGTTGATGCTTGGTCGCGGCATGGTCGCCGACCCCGGTTTGGCTTTAGCCATCACGCAACACGACGTGTTGTCTGGCAGCCGTTGCGAGGCGGTCACCTGGTCGCACATTGTGGTGTTGATGCGATTGTTTTGGCAGGGCGTTAGCCTGCGGGTTGCCCCCCGGCACCGTGCGGGACGACTTAAACAATGGCTCAATTATTTGCGCCGGGTCTATCCCGAGGCGCAAGAAGCCTTTGACCAACTGCGCTTGCTGCACGACCCCGTCATCATTGCGCAATGGCTGGATGAACAGGTGCTGCCAGCGTCCTCAATGCGGTGTTAAGGCCCGTTCTCTGGGTTAGGGAAATCGATGGTTTTGCAGAGGGCCTACAGTGGCTCAAGCTTCAGGGTGCTCAGCCAGATAATTGGCCACTTCGGTACGAAGTTGTTCCAGTTGGGGTGCCAGCTGGTTGTAAGCGGCGATGACTTCTGAGGGTTCTCCGTGTTTGCTGAGGTGTTCGACCAATACAACCAGCTCTACCAAACTGTCCACACAAAACACCGGGGTGAAGCTTTTGAGTTGGTGCAACAAACGGTTGGCACCCTGTATGTCGTCTTTACCCAGCAGGGCCTTGATGCGCGGAAGATCTTCGCCCAGAGTTTGGTGCAGCGTCTTCAGCAGTGAAAGCACCCCATTGGCATCGCCGATGAATTCCATGGCTCGTTCGACAGACAGGTAAATTGGCGCAGATGGTTGGCTCATACAGTCAAGGGGCGTGTCAAGGCGTTCAAAAGTTACAAATTGTAATCAGTCCAATTTTAATCAAGCAAACCGGCCAAACCCCATTCAGGCTCAAATCGTTTGTTTTTAAACAACAAGCGTGTGGGCCCGGGAAATACCGCCTGCGGCACTGAGTGCCGAGGGTCACCAGGGTAGCAAATGGTGCGGACGCCGTCCTGTTCAAAGGGCTCGGGTTGCACCACGGGGGGCTGGCGGCTTTGGGCTTCGGCCAACGCGCTCTCGGTGTTTGGATGCCTTGCCAGTTGAACCAAGCCCATGATTTGGGGTGGGGCCAATTCAATCTCATGGTCCCAATAGCGGATCAAGGCTTCGCGCGGGGTGGTCCACAGAGTTTCGGTGGTTTCGTGGTTGTCGTGTTCGGCTGTTTGATCTTCGGGCACCCGGGTAATGAAAAAACGGGTGTCAAAGCGCTTGTGTGTCACCGAAGCTTGACGGGGGGTGATCCACCGGGTCCAGGGCACCAGCGCATCGGTGTGCAATTGAAGCGACAGGGTTTGGAAAGCCTGCGACCAGCTTTGCCCGCTGGCCAAGGCAGTTTGCAAGGCCATCAGATCAGGGGTACCGCCCCCGCTTTGGCCTAACAAAATGCGGCATTCCTCAAACGCTTCGCGAATGGCCGCCACAAACAGACCCGCTGCACGGTCTGGGCTCAGTTCGGGCTCGGCCAAACGTTGGTGCAAGGTGGCGGCATCTTGGCTGAGTTGGGACAGGAGTTCCGGGTGCTGGTCTTGCGGGTCGAGTTTCCCGCCTGGAAACACATAAGCCCCCCCCAACACATTGGACGCTTGGTGGCGTCTGAGCAGCAACACTTGCATGCCCTGCACACTGTCGCGCAGCAAAACCACCGAAGCAGAGTCCAAGGGCGGAGTGGTGATGATTTCGGTGTTCAATTCCATGGCGAGGTGTCAATCGTGCAACACAAGCAAAGCGCTGTCTGTTTTAAAGTGGGATCAGGCTTCAATTGGTGGCCAGATTAGCAGATGGTGCCGAAACGCCCTGTCACCCATTCACAAGCATTCCATCAAGGAAAACCCATGAGCATCGATTTCAAAGGCCGCGTCGCGATCATCACTGGCGCAGGCGGTGGATTGGGCAAGCAGCACGCTTTGGCACTGGCGGCAAGGGGTGCCAAAGTGCTGGTCAACGATTTGGGCGGTGATGTACACGGCGAGGGGGGCTCGGTGTCGTCGGCGCAAGCCGTGGTCAATGAAATTCTGGCGGCGGGCGGTGAAGCCATGGCCAACGGCGCATCGGTGACCAATTTTGAAGCCGTCAAAGCCATGGTTCAACAAGCGGTGGATGCCTGGGGACGAGTGGACATTCTGGTCAACAACGCAGGCATTTTGCGTGACAAGAGCTTTGGCAAGATGGCGCTGGCCGATTTCAAACTGGTGCTAGATGTCCATGTCATGGGCGCATTCCATTGCACCCAGGCCGTTTGGCCGATCATGCAGGCGCAAAGTTATGGCCGCATCGTCATGACCACCTCGTCCAGTGGTTTGTACGGCAACTTTGGCCAGGCCAACTATGGTGCCGCCAAGATGGCGCTGGCGGGCCTGATGCAAACCCTGTCGATTGAGGGTGAAAAACACCACATTCGCGTCAACTGCCTGGCCCCCACGGCCGCCACCCGCATGACCGAAGGCCTGATGCCCGAGGCGGTGCTCAAAGCCCTCGATCCCAGCGCGGTGGTGCCCGCCATGCTGGTCATGGCCAGCGAAGACGCACCCAACCGAACCATCATTTGCGCCGGTGCGGGCAGCTTTGAAGTGGCACACATTACCTTGACCCAGGGGGTGTATTTGGGCATGGACCCAGACACCCCGGAGCGCCTGGCCGCCGCGCTGGCGCAGGTGACCGATCGTCAAGGCGAAACGGTGCCGCGTTCAGGTGCGGAGCAGGGGGCGCTGGAAGTGGGTAAGGCGCTGGCCGCGCATCGGGGCTGAAGGTGCCTCTTACCAAAAGATGCACAAGGGAAAATGGGTGATGCAAATCAGCACCTGAATGGCGACCAAAAATCAAGATCAATTTGATGAGCTGTTCCATTGGTGTTGCTGGATCTGAGGAAAAAGGAGGGGTCCGGAATGACGGTTTTTTTCTGGCTGGTGGCGCAGTCGAGTTGCCGAAAACGGTGTGTCTGTTGCTGCCTTAGATACACCCAGTGATCAGAGAAACTTGAACAGTGGCTTTTGATCCAGCGCCGAGCATGCTCAGGATGCAGTGGGTGTCATTGCCTTTTTGAGACATCAAGCACCAGGAAAATCCGTCTGCTTGGTGGGCACAAGCCATGGTTCTTTGTCTGCAACAGCCGGTGCTGCGTTGTGAGGTGAGAGGGGACCCGGTTGTTTGGTGTTGACCTCTTCGGTGAGCATCAAACCTGAGTCACCCTGATGGCCAGTTCAAATTCCCCCGTCCGTGCCACCCCAAAGTTCCCTAGGCTGACGCGTCAAAATCTGACTGTCCTGCCCGGGGCAGTTTGACCGGCCATAAGTGGAGCAGTTTGAGGGGGGCATCAGGAATTTGTTCAGCGTCCGGCCATCCCATCTGGTATCGACGCCTCAGATCTAAGTTGCATTTCACGCGCTACCGCCTCGGCCAGCTCGATCACCGCCATGGCGTAGTAGCTGCTCCAGTTGTATCGGGTGATGGCGTAAAAATTTTCAGTGCCCGCCACGTAACTGGGTGGGTTGTTGCCGTTTCGCAGCTCAATCAGCGCCAGCGGGCCGGGGTGTGACAGCGCTGCGCCTTCAAGAAAGGCGCCTTTGCCCACAAAATTGGCCACACTGAAGGTGGGCAAGATGTCCGGCGCCAGCAGGCTGTCCATGTCGGTTTGGCCAGCGTTCAGCATGACAGGGTAGTGCGTGGGCATGCCTGGGTGCCATTGAAAAGCCTTGAAGTAATTGGCCACCGAGCCTATGGCATCTTGCGCGCTGCCAAAGAGGTCAATTCGGCCATCCCCATCAAAATCCACTGCGAATTTGGACCAGCTGGAGGGCATGAACTGAGGTAAGCCCATGGCGCCCGCGTAACTGCCTCGAACAGACAAAGGGTCTGCGCCACTGCGTGAAACCAGTTGCAAAAAATGCTCCAACTCGCTGCGGAAAAAAGCTTGCCGCTCTGCCGCTCTGGGGTGGGCCTGCGGGAAGTGAAAAGCCAGTGTCCCCAGGGCGTCGAGCACACGAAAGTTGCCGGTGTTTTGGCCGTAAAGCGTCTCGACACCGATGATGCCCACAATGATGGTGGCAGGCACGCCGTATTCACGTTCGGCCCGTTCCAGTGTTTGTTTGTGCTTTAACCAAAAGCGCAGCCCTGCCTGAATCCGGACAGGTTCGATGAAACGCGCACGGTAAGTGCTCCAGTCTTTGGCCGCCGGACTGGCGGGGGGGAGCACCCATTTTTCCACCACGGCCAAGCGTTGGGCTTGGTTCATGGTTTTTTGCATCCAGTCTGGGTCCAGTTGCAAGCGACTTGCAGCAGTCTGTGTCCAGTTCAGTACCTCGGGGTTTTGGGTCAAGGAGGGGCCAGTCAGTCCTGTGATCTTTTGGGTGAGTGGTTTGGGGGATGTCGACGAAGTATGGCTTGGCTTCTTCTTGGATTTTTGTTGGGTTGGTCCCGCTTGGGAGGTGTGCTGGGTTTGTGCATGGGCCGCATTTGGCGATGCCAAGCACAAACACAGGCCGATCAAGCTTGCGAAGAAGGTGGTCAGAGGGGCTGTGATCGGCCCATGTAAGGGGTGAAGTGGAAAATTCATGCCTGTCCAGTTTAATCGCCACAGGCTCAGTTCAGTTGGCCGTGCTTTGTTCGCTGGGCGTGATAAGCTGAAAACAATCAATTTGCAGAAATTCAAAAATCAACAGTGCTGCCAAGCTGTTGAGCATGCAGGAAGACCGTCTTATGGGTGCAACAGGGTATTTCACACATCCCACATGCTGGAAACACGAAATGGGCACAGGGCATCCCGAGTGCCCCGAGCGGTTGGGCGCGATTGAGGATCGCCTGTTGATCACGGGCCTGGATATGGCCTTGCAACGCCGTGAGCCCCACCCCGCAGCTTTGGCCGACATCGAATTGGCACACGGACGCATGCATGTGGCGGCTTTGCGTGGCTTGGGTGATGTGTTGCGCGAAGACATCGCCGCTGGTGGTCCTACCCACACCTCGCTGGACCCGGACACGATGATCAATGCACACACTTGGGATGCGGCTTTGTTGTCTGCAGGAGCTGCCATCGATGCCACCGATGCTGTGTTGGCTGGTGAGTTGGAGAACGCCTTTTGTGCCGTGCGCCCGCCAGGGCATCATGCTTGTCGCGAGAAGGCCATGGGGTTTTGCTTTTTCAACAACGTGGCCATTGCGGCCAAATACGCTGTCGAGCGCCATGGCCTCAAACGCGTGGCGATTGTGGATTTTGACGTGCACCACGGCAACGGCACCGAGGACATCGTGGCCGGGGACGACCGCATTTTGATGGTCAGTTTTTTTCAACATCCCTTTTATCCGGAAGGTGGTTCGCAGTCGAATGCGGCCAACTTGGTCAATTTGCCCGTTCCGGCCTACACCAAGGGCATGGACATCCGGGAGTTGATCGACATGATGTGGATACCGCGCCTGGATGCGCACAAACCCGAGCTGATCTTCATCAGCGCTGGGTTCGATGCCCATCGCGAAGACGACATGGGTCAGATGGGTTTGGTGGAGCAAGATTACGCTTGGATCACCCAACGCATCAAGGACGTGGCCCTTCGTCATGCCCAAGGTCGTATCGTCAGTTGCTTGGAGGGAGGCTACAGCCTCAGCGCTTTGGGTCGCAGCGTGGAGGCGCATCTGCGTGTGCTGGCCGACGTTTGAATCAAGGCTGCGGTGAGTGGTCTTTTCGGGTGGGGTGCAGCGCGTGTTTGTGCACAATCTAGCCATGATCAATGCAAGCTCCCCCATTTCATCAGACCTCGTGCTTCACGAGCACGATGAGCGTGGTGTGCACAGGCTGACCCTGAACAGTCCTGGCACCTTCAATACCTTGAGCGAAGCCCTGTTGGACGCGCTGCAAATAGCCTTGAAGGCCATCGCGCAGGACGAGCAGGCCCGTGTGCTGGTGTTGGCTGCAGCAGGCAAGGCTTTTTGCGCCGGGCACAACCTCAAAGAAATGCGGGCTCAGCCAGAGCTTGTGTATTACCAAAAGCTGTTTGCCCAGTGCACACGCATGATGCTGTCAATTCAGAATTTACCGGTCCCGGTCATCGCCCGTGTGCAGGGCCTTGCCACGGCAGCGGGTTGCCAGTTGGTGGCGCAATGTGATCTGGCTGTGGCGGTCGATAGCGCCACATTCGGTGTCAATGGCATTGACGTTGGGCTGTTTTGCGCCACACCCAGTGTGCCTTTGGTGCGCAACATGCACGCCAAACAAGCCATGGAAATGCTGTTGACCGGCGGTTTCATTTCAGCCACCGAGGCCCACAGCAGAGGACTGGTCAATCGGGTGTGCGCTGCCCCCGATCTGGATGCGCAAGTGGATAAACTGGTGAATGCCATTTTGGCCAAGCCGCAAGAAGCTGTGCGTTTGGGTAAAGCCTTGTTTTACAAACAGCGCGAGATGGGCGTGGAAGCCGCGTACCAGTTGGCGGGTCAGACCATGGCCTGCAACATGATGGATGAGGTTGCCCAAGAGGGCGTTCAGGCCTTCATCGACAAAAGGAAACCCTCATGGCGAGTTTGAAATCGTTGAACATTGCCGAGCCCATGGTTTGGCTGGACGCTTTGGTGCGTGCCGAATCGCTTCAGGTGTTGGCGGCATTTGCTGGCTGCATTGCCATGGCCTGGTTGTTCGTGTGGCTGGTGCGCCGGACGTTTTCCGGGCATGCGCTGTCGGTTTTGTTGGGCAAGCGTTTGATTGATGGGGTCCTGTTCCCTCTGGTTTTGCTGGTCTTGACCTACGCGGCACGGGCTTTGCTGACTGAAGACCACTCGATCGCCTTGTTTGGCATCTTGCTGCCTGTGTGCATCTCGTTGGCCTTGATCCGATTTGGGGTCAAGGTGTTGCAGGTGGCGTTTGATGAGGCCCCGTTTGTGCGGATGCTGGAGCGCACGATTTCGTGGATCGCCTGGTTGGCCGTTGTGTTGTGGGTCACAGGGGTGTTGCCCCTCGTCCTGGATGAGCTGGACCAGATCCGCTGGAAGGTGGGCGGCTCTACGCTGTCGGTACGCACTCTGATCGAGGGCGCACTGACGGCAGGTGCGGTGCTGATCGTCACGTTGTGGGTGTCCTCGGTCCTGGAGTTGCGTTTGCTCAAGTCGGCCACGGGCAGTGATTTGTCACTGCGCAAGGTCATCAGCAACGCTGTGCGGGCATTGCTCATGTTTGTCGGCTTGCTGTTGGCGCTGTCTTCGGTGGGGATTGACCTCACCGCCTTGTCTGTGCTGGGCGGTGCGGTGGGTGTGGGCATCGGTTTTGGTTTGCAAAAACTGGCCGCCAACTATGTCAGTGGCTTTGTGATTTTGGCCGAGCGCAGCATGCGCATTGGCGACATGGTGAAAGTCGATAACTTTGAGGGACGGATCACCGACATCAAGGCCCGTTACACCGTGATCCGTTCGCCTTCGGGTCGGGAGTCCATTGTCCCCAACGAGATGCTGATCACGCAGCGTGTGGAGAGTTTGTCGCTGGCAGATTCAAAGGTCGCGCAGACCACCGTCGTGTTGGTGGCCTACGACTCACCGGTGGACCAGGTGATGGCGCTGCTGCTGCTGGCCTGTCAAGCTCAGCCGCGTGTGCTATCGGACCCGGCACCCTTGGTCGCGCTGTCGGCCTTTGGGGCTGATGGGCTGGAGTTCACTGTCAATTATTGGTTTGAAGACCCTGCCAGTGGCCAACTCAATCTCAAATCGGACATCAATCTGGCCATCTTGAAAACGCTTCGGGATAACGGCATTGAGATCCCGTACCCTCAGCGTGTGGTGCACATGCCCTCAAAGCCCTGAGAGTCTCTGACTTTGGGGCTACCCATAAAAAAAAGGCACACCTGACGGTGTGCCTTTGACCTTGGAGCCTGTCCTGCTCAGTCCATCATGGACGGTAACCACAGACTCAGGCCAGGGAATGCCAACAAGATGCCCAGTGTGATGATCAACACCAGCACCAGTGGCCACACACCACGGAAGATGGTGCCCAGGCCCACCTTGGGCAACAAGGTGTTGAGCACAAACAGGTTCATGCCCACGGGCGGTGAGATCAGGCCGATTTGAATGACCATCACAATCAGCACGCCGAACCAGACCGGGTCAAAGCCGAGTTGAACCACGATCGGGAAGAACAAGGGAATGGTCAACAAGACCATGGTGAGCTCTTCCATCACCGTACCCAAGAGCACATAAATCAGCATCATGGCACCCACGATCATGATGGGTGACAAGCCGAGGCCAGTGATCCAGTCTTTCAACTCAAATGGCAAGCTGGTGTAGTTCACGAAGTTGGCAAAAATCGTGGCAGCAATCAGCAAAGTGAACAACATGGCGGTTGTTCTGGCCGACTCGATGAGCACCTGCAGAAGAGCTTCTTTGGTCAGCGCCTTGCGCGCTAAGGCGAACAAGAAGGCGCCCATGGCGCCCATGCCAGCACCTTCTGTGGCGGTGAAGAAGCCACCATAAATGCCGCCCAGCACGACGAAGACCAACAGCAATACGCCCCAGATGCCGCGCAATGCGACCCACCGTTGGCTCCAGGTGAATTTCTCTCCCGCAGGTGCATGTTCGGGGTCGCGTGAGGTCATGATCACCACGGCGACCATCATCAAAATGGCGGTCAGGATGCCTGGAATCACACCGGCGGCAAACAGTTTTCCGATGTGCGTTTCCGTGATGATGCCGTAAATCACCATGATGGTGGAGGGCGGAATCATGATCCCCAGGGTGCCGCCTGCCGCAATCACGCCCGTTGAAAGCGCATCGCTGTAGCCGATCTTTTTCATGGACGGGTAGGCCACCTTGCTCATGGTGGCGGCCGTGGCAATCGACGACCCACAGATGGCACCAAAACCAGCACAAGCCGCAATCGTGGCATGTGCCAAGCCGCCTCTGCGGTGCCCAATAAAAGTGTAGGCGGCATGAAAGAGTTCATGGGCCAAACCCGCGCGGGCCACGAAGTTGCCCATCAAGATGAACAAGGGAATCACTGACAGGGTGTAGGCAAAACCTGTCTCATGCACGACTTGGGCGGTGCTGGCCATTGCGGGCATCCAGCCTCGTGTGAGGCCAATGCCGACGATACCAACCAAACCCATCGAAAAAGCCAGCGGCATGCGCATGAGGGCCAGCACAAAAATGGCGAAAAATCCAAGCAGGGCTTCGGTCACAGAGTGCCTCCTTCTGCCGATTCTTCGTTAGATTGCCTAAATGCTTTGACCAGGTGAACCAAGGCGGTCAGTCCACAAAGCAAACCCATGCCTTGAATGAAGGGGGCTTTGGTGATTTTCAGTTGAGCCGTTGTTTCTCCGGTGACCGCGAATTCAGCCCCTGTGTTCCACATCAGGTACGCCAGCCCCATCAGCAAGGCTGCACAAACGATGTCCACCAAGGCACGCTGAAAGCGCTGAAACCAAGCGGGCAGCATCGCGTCTAGGGAGTCGAACACCACGTGTTCACCTTTGAGTGAGACCAAGGGGAGAGCGCCAAAAATAACCACCACCATCAGCAATTCAGTCACTTCCAAAGACCCGGTGATGGACTGGGACAACAGTTTTCGACCCGAGACATCTAAAAAGGTCAGCAGCATGATGGCCAATAAAGCCAATCCTGCCAAAGTTCCACAGATGATTTCAAGAGACTTTTTCAAACAACACTCCTAAAAAAAACGGTACCTGCGCTTTGGCAAGTACCGTTGTTTGATCACACGCAGTGAATCGGATAATGCTCAGCGGTTTATTTTTGCTTTTGCAATTTGGCGATTTCGGCGCGGAATTCAGCCAATGCACCGGAAGGGTCTTTCAAGCCCTTGGCTTTGGCCGCTTGCGCCCAGTCGCGCTCGAGCTTGCTGACGCGAACAGTCACGCCACTGATGAACGCGTTGTTGGCTTTGATGACTTTCACGCCGTTCTTTTGCATATTGGCCAGGGCAAGATCGTCCACACGGTCCCATGATTTGCCAAAACGACTGGCTACAGCATCGCCAGACAATTCGTCAACAGCCTTTTTGTCTTCAGCCGACAGGCTGTTGTACTTGGCCGGGTTCATCATGAACACAAAACTGGTGTTGTAGAGGCCGCCTGGGAAAGTGGTGGCGTGCTTGATGATCTTGTCGATTTTGAAAGAGTCGGTCGATTCAGCAGGGAACAAGGTGCCATCCATGACACCGCTGGACAACAACTCATAAGAGTCAGGTGCGGGTTTGAGCGTGACGTTCATGTCCAGTGTTTTGGAAATTTCGTTCACCATGCCTCCACCCACACGGAACTTCAGGCCCGACAGGTCTTCGACTTTCTCGATGGGTTTCTTGGTATTGAAGACGATGCCAGGGCCGTGGGTGAAATAGCCCAATACTTTCACGCCTTGGTGTTCGGTTGTGAATTCAGGGTGTTTGCTGGCAATGCGATTGAAAGCCACAGACAGTGGCTCAGCCCGGTCACCCAAGAAAGGGAATTCGGCCATTTGGGTCAATACGAATCGTCCGGGTGTGTAGCCATGGACGGTGAAGGACACATCGACCAAGCCATTTTTGACCGCATCAAAAGTACCGGGTGCGGGCGTCACGGCACGAGGCAAGATGTTGCAACGCACGCGATTGGCTGTTTTGGAGGTCAGTGCGTCGCACCATTCTTTTTGCGCAACACTCAAGCCGTGCGTTGGCGGAACCCAACTTGAAACAGTCAATACTGTTTGAGCTTGGACAAGACCAGCCAAGCTGGTCAAGGCCAATGCAGCTAAGGAAATCAAGGTTTTCTTCATGCGTAAGCTCCGTTAATTGGTTACAAAACATAATCTAATCTGGTTTGAACCAGAATGCACTCCATGCTAACCCTGATTCACCAACCGCTTGGTCGGTGAATTCCCGGGGGTAGGATATTAAAAAAACACAAAATGGCGCATAAAAATTAGAACGACCGTGCTTTTTTGTGAATAATCGCTTGTTTTAAAAAATGTTTGATGCACAATTGACGTTTACGTAACGTCAATTGTTTTTCTGCTATGGCGTGTTTCAAAACATCGCTGGTTTTGATCTATCAATGGAGATGCTTTCATGAAAATTCTGGTTCCCGTGAAACGGGTCGTGGACTACAACGTCAAGGTCCGAGTCAAGTCCGACGGTTCCGGTGTGGACATTGCCAACGTCAAGATGAGCATGAACCCCTTTGACGAGATCGCCGTCGAAGAAGCTGTGCGTCTGAAAGAGAAGGGTTTTGCCACCGAAGTGATCGCTGTGTCTTGCGGCGTGGCCCAGTGCCAAGAAACTCTGCGCACCGCCATGGCCATTGGTGCCGATCGTGGCATCCTCGTCGAGACTCCGGCGGACCTGGACCTACAGCCTCTTGCTGTGGCCAAGCTGCTCAAGGCGCTGGTGGAGAAAGAGCAACCGGGCCTGATCATTTTGGGCAAGCAAGCGATTGACGACGACTGCAACCAGACGGGCCAAATGCTGGCCGCCTTGGCTGACTTGCCTCAGGCCACCTTTGCCTCAAAGGTCGAAATCGTGGACGGCAAGGCCCAGGTAACGCGCGAGATCGACGGCGGCTTGGAAGTGCTGAGCATCAGCCTGCCTGCGGTGGTGACCACCGACTTGCGTCTGAACGAGCCACGCTACGTGACGCTGCCCAACATCATGAAGGCCAAGAAGAAGCCGCTCGACACCGTCAAGCCGG
>CAYRBW010000033.1:0-16674 GCA_964422575.1 uncultured Limnohabitans sp. | reverse complement strand
CACGAACGCGACGCGCACAACCTGCGCTGGGGCGAGATGGGTGTGCACACCGTGCTCGAATGCACCGGCCACTACCTGACCGAACCCACCAGCCAGATGCACCTGGCCGCAGGTGCCAAGAAGGTCGTGATTTCAGCCCCATCCAAAGACAGCATCCCCATGTTCGTCTACGGCGTGAACCACAAAAAATATGCGGGCGAGGCCATCGTGTCGAACGCGTCATGCACCACCAACTGCCTAGCCCCTGTGGTGAAAGTGCTCAACGACAAATGGGGCATCAAGCGCGGCCTGATGACCACCGTGCACGCCGCCACCGCCAGCCAGATGACCGTGGATGGCTCGTCACGCAAAGACTGGCGCGGTGGCCGAGGCATCCTCGAAAACATCATCCCCAGCAGCACCGGCGCGGCCAAGGCCGTGGGCGTGGTGATCCCCGAGATCAAAGGCAAGATCACCGGCATGGCCTTCCGTGTGCCCACCTCTGACGTGTCGGTCATTGACCTGACCGTGGAGCTGAACAGCGACGCCAGCTACGCCGAAATTTGCGCCGAAATGAAAGCGCAAAGTGAAGGTGCCCTCAACGGCGTGCTGGGCTACACCGACGAAAAAGTGGTCTCCACCGACTTCCGCGGCGAACCCTGCGCCAGCGTGTTCGACGCCACCGCCGGCATTGCCCTGGACAAAAGCTTCGTCAAGATCGTGGCCTGGTACGACAACGAATGGGGGTACGCCAAGCAGTGCCTGGAGATGGTGCGGGTGGTGGCCAAGAAGAAGTGATCTGCTTCTGATCGAGTGGCAGGTGCCTGCGGCAGGCGCAGGTGCCAATGCCCAGCCAGTACTCAGAGGCGCTTCGCTTTGCCACATCGCCCAGTCGAAGACCGGCATCTGCGTCATGGTGGTCTTGCTCAAAGCGCCTTCAGGCGCTTTGTTCTTGGGGAAACCCAATGCAAAAATATTCAGCCAATCCACGAATGGCTCAGCTGAGGCGAGCCTCACGCCCTTGCGTCTCCACAAATGCCAACACCGCCTCCAGCATCTTGCGCACATGCGGCTGCACACCCGCCGCTACCTCAGGCAAATAGTCAAACGGCCAGCTTTCCTGCATGTAGCTGCACTGGGTCATCTCCAGCTGCACGGCGTGGATGCCTTGTGCTGGATTGCCATGCTGGCGCGTGATGTGCCCACCTTTGAATCGACCATTGAGCACCGCCGTGTAGCCGGGGGCTGACTGGCCAATGGCCAGCAGTTGCTCGGCCAATGCCGGGTCGCAGCTGGCCCCGTTGGCGGTGCCCAGGTTCAGGTCGGTCAGGCGACCTTCAAAAAAGCGCGGCAGTACCGACCGAATCGAATGCGCGTCCCACAAGGCAGCCACGCCGTGCACTTCGCGCAACCGCGCCAGCTCTTGTGCCAACTGCGCGTGGTAAGGGTGCCAGATGGCTTCTCGGCGCTCGGCAATTTCAACCTCGCTCGGCACATCGGCCGGGTCGCGGTACAGCGGCTGATCATCGAACAAATCCACAGGGCACAAGCCCGTGACGCTTTGTCCGGGGTACAGGCTGGCCCCGTCTGGCGGTCGGTTCAGGTCGATGACAAAGCGCGAATGCGTGGCCACCAGCACCGAGGCGCCCAATGCATCGGCAAAGTCGTACAGGCGCTCCAGATGCCAGTCGGTGTCGGGCACGCGCTGGGCTTCATCGGTCAGGCGTGCGGCCAATGCGGGCGGCACATGTGTGCCCACATGCGGCATCGAAATCAGCAATGGGCGTGTGCCTTGGCGAAAGCGAAAAGGGGGCTGAGTTGTTTGAAAAGTCATGGTGTGTTTTCCAGCAATTGTTGACGTGCGGCCACCAAGCCGCTCAGGGCCGTGTCATGCAAGGCGTGGCGGCCCGATTGCACCAATACACGACCTGCCGCCCACACCTCTTGCAGGGCCGATTGGCGGTGGCTGGCAAACACATGGGCCGACAGCATGGCCTCGGGTGTGGTCAGATCGCGCAGCAGTGGGTGCTGTGCGTCGAGCACCACCATGTCAGCCTGCTGACCCACAGCCAAGCCTGCCACCGGACGTGCACTGGCCTGGGCACCACCGGCCACGGCTTGCAAGGTCATGGATGTGGCCACCGAAGGCTGTGCAGCACTGGCCAGCACATTGCGTTGGCGTGTGGCCAGGCGCTGGCTGTATTCGAGCAGCATCAGTTCTTCGGCAGCGTTGACGCACGCGTGGCTGTCCGATCCCACCCCCCAGCGCCCACCGGCTTGCAACCAGGCGGGGGCATCAAAAATGCCATCACCCAAATTTGCTTCAGTGCTGGGGCACAGGCCCGCGACCGCGCCCAAACGGGCGGCGCTGGCACTTTCTGTTGCGCTCATGTGGGTGGCGTGTACCAAGCACCAGCGGGCATCGACCGGAGCGTGATTGAGGAGCCACTGCACTGGGCGCTGGCCACTCCAAACCAAACAGGCATCGACCTCGGCGGTTTGCTCGGCAATGTGGATGTGCACCGGTGCCGTGGCGTCCATGGCGTGCAGACCGGCCAGCGCTTCGCGCAAGCTGTCTGGCGGCACGGCACGCAAGGAGTGTGGTGCCAGGCCCAGCCGGGCGCCTTGCGCTTCGCACAGCGGTTTGAGCTTTTGCAGCAAGGCCAGCATGTTGTCGGTCGAGCGGATGAAGCGCCGCTGGCCAATGCTGGGCGGCGTGCTGCCAAAGCCACTGGTCTGGTACAGCACGGGCAACAAAGTCAGGCCCATGCCAGAGCGTGCAGCGGCTCGCAGCAGACACATCGTCAAGGCGGCGTCATCGGCATAAGGACGGCCATCGTTGTCGTGGTGCACGTAATGGAATTCGCACACGCTGGTGTATCCGGCCTCCAGCATCTCCACATACAGACCCGTGGCGACGGCTTCCAATTGTTCGGGCGTGATGGCCGCTGCAAAGCGATACATCAGGCTGCGCCAGCTCCAGAAGCTGTCTTGGGTGGCTCCCCGGTATTCGGTCAGGCCGCCAAATGCTCTTTGGAATGCGTGCGAATGCAAATTGGGCATGCCGGGCACCACGGGGCCAGTGGCGCGTGCCGTACCTTCCGGGCAAGTCGTTTGCGCTGTCGCACCCGTGATCACGCCGTGATCGTTCCAAGACAAGAGCACATCACGAGCCCACCCGGTGGGCAACAAGGCGTGCTCGGTAAACAGGCTTTGGGTGCTCATGCGTCACTCCGCTGCACACCCATGCCGTCGACGGCCAAACGGCCCTGACGCACCACACTGCACGCTGGGCGCTGGCCCAGCCAATAGGCCAGTTCTGCCATATCGCCCAAAGGCCAGAGCACGAAGTTGGCGGGGCAGCCGGCTGCGATGCGCCCATGCGTGGCCTGCAGGCCCAACGCCTGCGCCGCATGGCGCGTCACGCCCGCCAGCGCTTCGGGCA
Source organism: uncultured Limnohabitans sp. (assembly GCA_964422575.1). Classification (GTDB taxonomy): domain Bacteria; phylum Pseudomonadota; class Gammaproteobacteria; order Burkholderiales; family Burkholderiaceae_C; genus Limnohabitans_A. The sequence goes on along the minus strand of CAYRBW010000033.1, from coordinate 13,250 downwards.
CGGTCATGCGAAACAAGGTGCAGGCCATGTTGACCATGAGCAGCAGGCTCAACGCGGGTGAGGTGCCTGGGTTGTGGTCGGTGGACACGGCCATGGGCACGCCCGCAGCGCGTAGTGCGGCAATCGGCGGCATGTGGGTGTCACGCAAGGTGAAGTAAGCGCCGGGCAAGAGCACTGCCACTGTGCCCGCTTGACGCATGGCAGCTATGCCCTCGGCGCTCAGGTGTTCGATGTGGTCACAAGACAGCGCACCATAACGCGCCGCCAGCGCCGAGCCGCCCATGTCCGACAGTTGTTCGGCATGCAGCTTGACCGGCAAGCCCAACGCTTGCGCAGCTTGGAACACCTGCTCGGTCTGCGCCAGCGTGAAACCAATCGTTTCGCAAAAAACATCCACCGCGTCCACCAGGCCTTCGGTCGCCAGTGCGGGCATCATCTCTTCACACACCAGCTGGATGTAATCGTCGCTGCGCCCCGCGAATTCGGGCGGCAATGCGTGCGCACCCAAAAACGTGGTGCGCACCGTGACGCCAAACACCTCGCCCAATCGACGGGCCACGCGCAGTTGTTTTCGCTCGTGTTCCAGGCTCAGGCCATAGCCCGATTTGATCTCGATGGCGCAAACCCCTTCGGCCAGCAAAGCCTGCAAACGGGGCACGGCGGCATGGAATAAATCGTCCTCGCTCGCCTCGCGTGTGGCCTTGACGCTGGACACAATGCCGCCCCCGGCACGCGCCACCTCTTCGTAGCTGGCCCCTGCCAAGCGCATGGCAAATTCATGGGCCCGCTGGCCACCGTAGACCAAATGCGTGTGGCAGTCGATCAGGCCGGGCGTGACCAAGGCGCCGTGACCGTCGAGTAAAGGCAGTTGCCGATAAGTGTTTGGCAAATCGGCATGAGCACCCACCCAGGCGATAGCCCCTTGCGTGACCACAATGGCCGCATCAGGCAAGGCTGAAGCACCCAGACCCAAAGCCTCGGGGGCCAGGTGCAGGTGGTGCCAGACGCCGTCGGCACTGGTCCATGAATCAAGGGGCATTGAAGGGTTCATATTCAGTGAAAGGGAAGTGTCAACGCGAAATGTTCAACGCCAAGAGTGCCGCATCGGGGCTTTGCGGACGCAAGCGCCATGCCACAGACGCATCAGACCACCACAAGCCTTGCTGCGGCGCGAGCGTCTGAGTGCTTTCGCATTCCAGCAACCAATGCCCTTGCACCGCCATCAACAGGCCCTGAGACACAGGTGGACAATCGCAAGCACTGCGCAGCACTTGCAGCGAAGCACGGCACACAGCACGCCGGGTCATGACGTTGAAATCATGGCAGTCGCCTGCCAGCAAGCGGGCGTGGATGGCCGCTTCACCCGCAAATGCAAAGGGTGCCAGCGGTGTGTCCAATGGGTGATCCACCTGGCCGTCATCGCCAAGCAAGTGGACACCGCCACCGCTGAGCAAAGTGATGACACGGTTGATGCCCGGAAAAGCCGAAAACGGTCCATCACTGGCGATGTGCGCAATGCTCACCCGCCAGTCAAAACTGTCCATGTCGGCACCGGGCGGCTGACAGACGATTTCACGCGTCACACCGCCACCGTTTTTCCAGTGCGTTGCCGGCAAATCCGCCACATTGAATCGGTGCAAAGACATGCGCACAGCAGATGGTTGAAATGGGTCAGGCCGACTGCGTCGGCGTTACTTGATCATGGGCAGCTTGAGCCCTTGTTTTTTGGCGGTGGCCACGGCCAGCTCATAACCCGCATCGGCGTGGCGCATCACGCCCGAGCCGCTGTCGTTGACCAACACACGCGCCAAGCGCTCGGCTGCCGCGTCGGTCCCGTCGGCCACGATGACCATGCCCGAATGTTGCGAATAACCCATGCCCACGCCGCCACCGTGGTGCAGGCTGACCCAGCTGGCACCGCCTGCGGTGTTGAGCAAGGCGTTCAGCAGCGGCCAGTCACTCACGGCGTCGGTGCCGTCTTTCATGGCTTCGGTTTCACGGTTGGGGCTGGCCACGGAGCCGGTGTCCAGGTGGTCACGCCCGATGACGATTGGGGCTTTGAGTTCGCCCGTGCGCACCATCTCGTTGAAGGCCAGACCAGCCAGATGCCGCTCGCCCAGGCCCAACCAGCAAATGCGTGCGGGTAAGCCTTGAAAGCTGATGCGCTCTCGCGCCATGTCCAGCCAGCGGTGCGTGTGCGTGTTGTGCGGGAACAGTTCCTTGATCTTGGCGTCGGTTTTGTAGATGTCTTCGGGGTCACCCGACAAGGCCACCCAACGGAACGGGCCCTTGCCTTCGCAGAACATGGGGCGGATGTAGGCGGGCACAAAGCCGGGGAAGTCGAAGGCGTTTTTCACGCCATGGTCAAACGCCACCTGGCGGATGTTGTTGCCGTAGTCCACCGTGGGGATGCCCATGGTCTGAAAGTCCAGCATGGCTTGCACTTGGGTTGCGCAGCCTTGCGACGCATCGGCCTTCAAGCGGGCGTGTTGTGCAGGGTCGTGCTGGGCAGCTTTCCACTGGGCCACGATCCAGCCCGGGGGCAAATAGCCGTTGATCAGGTCATGCGCCGAAGTCTGGTCGGTCACCAGATCGGGGCGCATGCCACCCGCTTGGGCACGGCGCACCAATTCGGGTAAGACCTCGGCCGCGTTGCCCAGCAACGCAATCGATATCGCCTCTTTGGCGGCGGTGTGATGTGCGATCAGGGCCAGGGCCTCGTCCAGGTCTTTGGCCTGCTTGTCCACATAGCGGGTGCGCAGACGGAAATCGATGCTGCTTTGTTGGCATTCGATGCTGAGCGAACATGCGCCTGCCAGTGTGGCGGCCAAGGGCTGTGCACCGCCCATCCCGCCCAGACCAGCCGTCAAAATCCAGCGGCCTGTCCAATCGTTGTTGTAATGCTGACGACCGGCTTCCACAAAGGTCTCGAACGTGCCTTGCACGATGCCTTGGGTGCCGATGTAAATCCACGAGCCAGCTGTCATCTGCCCGTACATGAACAGGCCCTTGCGGTCGAGTTCGTTGAAGTGTTCCCAATTGGCCCATTTGGGCACGAGGTTGGAGTTGGCAATCAGCACACGCGGTGCGTTGGCGTGTGTCTTGAACACGCCCACTGGCTTACCCGATTGAATGAGCAAGGACTCGTCTTCGTTCAGGTCTTTGAGCGAAGCCAGGATCTGATCAAAGCAAGCCCAGTCGCGGGCTGCACGTCCAATGCCGCCGTAGACCACCAGACTTCGCGGGTTCTCGGCCACTTCAGGGTCGAGGTTGTTTTGCACCATGCGGTAAGCGGCTTCGGTGACCCAGTTTTTGCAGGTCAACTGGCTGCCACGGGGGGCACGCACTACGCGGGTCGGGTCGAGGCGGGGGTCGATGGCGGTGGTCATAGGGTCTCCTTGAGGATGAGCAATGGATCAGTAAAGTCGTTCAGCGCACGCCGGGCAAATCAAGGCCTGAGCCGCTTTGCAGCAGAGCGCCGCTTTTGACCATGTCGATGGCAGCCTGTATGTCGGGCTGGATATGGCGGTCGTCGCTCAGGTGCGCCACACGTGTGCGCAGCAAAGCCACTGCAGCGGTCAGGGGCGCACTGGTGCGCAGTGGCGCATGAAAATCACAGCCTTGGGCCGCAGCCATCCACTCGATGCCGATCACCGCCATGGCGTTGTCGGCCATGGCCAGCAGGCGTCGTGCACCGTGTGCGGCCATGGACACATGGTCTTCCTGGTTGGCCGAGGTGGGGATGGAGTCGACACTGGCAGGGTAGGCGCGTTGTTTGTTTTCTGACACCAGGGCAGCGGCGGTGACCTGCGGAATCATGAAGCCCGAGTTCAGCCCTGGCTTGGGCGTCAGGAATGCGGGCAGCCCCGACAGCGCAGGGTCGACCAGCATGGCGATGCGCCGCTCGGCCAAGGAGCCGATTTCGCAAATGGCCATGGCGATCATGTCGGCGGCAAAGGCCACCGGCTCGGCGTGGAAGTTGCCGCCGGACAGCGATTCGTCGGTGTCGCTGAAGATCAGCGGGTTGTCGGACACCCCATTGGCCTCGGTCTCCAGCAATTGCGCGGCGTTGTGCAGCACATCGAAACAGGCGCCCATGACTTGTGGCTGGCAGCGCAGGCAGTAGGGGTCTTGCACCCGCTCGTCGCCTTGCAGATGCGAGGCGCGAATGGCGCTGCCGCTGAGCAATTGGCGCAAGGTCTCAGCGGTGGCGATCTGCCCCCGGTGCTTGCGCAGGCGGTGAATGCGGGCATCAAAAGGCGCGTCGGACCCCTTGGCGGCATCGGTGGCCAAGGCACCTGTGAACAGCGCCGACTGGAACAGGCGCTCGGCTTCAAACAAACCGGCCAGTGCGTTGGCGGTGGAAAACTGTGTGCCATTCAGCAGGGCCAGCCCTTCTTTGGGCCCCAGCGTCACCGGGGCCAGGCCCACGCTGGCCAGCGCCTGTTCGGCGGGCATGCGACCCTGGGGCGTGTCGGCATAACCCACACCGATCATCACGGCGGTCATGTGTGCCAGTGGCGCCAGATCGCCCGAGGCCCCGACCGAGCCCTGACCGGGCACCACCGGGATGACCCCTTTGGCCAGCATGGCTTCGAGTAGGGCCAGCGTGGCCGGGCGAATGCCCGAAGCGCCCTGGGCCAGACTGGCAATTTTCAAAGCCATCATCAAGCGGGTGATGGCCACCGGCGTGGCTTCGCCCACACCCGCCGCGTGCGAGAGCACGATGTTGCGTTGCAGGGTTTCCAGGTCTTCGGCCGGAATGCGCACACTGGCCAATTTGCCAAAGCCGGTGTTGATGCCGTACACCGGCTCGCCCTTGGCCACGATGCGGGCCACGCAGTCGGCACTGGCTTGAATCGCTGTGGCGCAAGCCGTGTCCAGCACGGGCGTAGCGCCCCGGTAAATGGCGCACCAATCAGACAAAGGCACTTGGCCGGGGATCAACTTCAAAACAGGACTCGTCATGGTGAATGCGTGCATTTCAAAACAGGGTGATGGCAAGTGATTGGGCTCAAGTGGCGCTGGGGTTGCCGTTGGCGCTGTAGCGGCTGCCCAGTCGGTAACGGCTGGCCGGGTGCAGGCAACGCACCAGCGTCACCGGCACACCTTGGGTCCAGGTGCGGCGGGTCAAGAGCAAACAGGGCTCGGCCGCATCCATTTGCAAGCACTGGGCTTGCTCGGGCGTGGGCAGCACCGCATCGACCACATGCTCGATTTCGTCAAAGGGCACGGTGCGTACCAAAAATTCGGAAGGTTGTTGCTGCGTGAAATCTTGCTGCACAAAGTCGGGTACCAACTGCGGGTTGACAAAGCGGTCTTCGAGCTGAATCGGCACGCCGTCTTCCAGGTGCACACACACCGAATGGAACACCGACTCGCCCGTGCGCACATTCAATGCTGCGGCCACTTCGAGGGTGGCTGCCACGCGCTCGACCACCAGCATTTGGCAGGCATAGTCGTGACCACGTTGACGGATTTCGCTGGCCAAGTTGATAATTTGCAGCAGGTTGGATTGCGGTTTTTGTTCGGCCACAAAACTGCCCACACCGGCCACGCGCACGATGCGGCCCTGCGTCACCAACTCGCGCAAGGCCCGGTTCACGGTCATTCGCGAGATGCCAAACTGCGCCACCAGTTCGTGCTCGGACGGCAGGCGGTCACCCGCACGCAGCGTGCCGTCCTGAATCTGGCGGGCAATGTGGTCCTTGACCTGCTGGAACAAGGCCACTTCACCCGAGGCCGGCCGCGCCGCACGTGCTTTGTGCGGGCGGTGGGTGGTGACCTTTGGGGTGGCCTGGTCAGTCGCCGTGTGTGTAGCCAATAGGGCAGTGGAAGCGTCAGGCCGGGTCATGTTCAAGATAGCGTCAGGTTCAAGGCAGCGTGAAAGCCGACTCAGTGCAGATCGGTGGCCATGGCCTCAGCGCGAATTTCTTCGGTCAGCCGCGCCTTGAGGGCCATGAACTCGGGCGAGGTCTTGATCGTGTAATGCCGGGGGTGCGGAAAATCCACCGCCAGCTCGGTCTTGATGCGCCCTGGCCGGGCGCTGAACACCGCCACGCGGTTGGCCATGAAGATGGCTTCGTCGATGTCGTGTGTGACAAACAGCACGGTTTTTTGTGCCGACCCCCAAATGCCCAACAGCAGCTCTTGCATGAGCACGCGGGTCTGGTTGTCCAGTGCGCCAAAAGGTTCATCGAGCAACAAAATTTTGGGGTCGTTGGCCAGCGCCCGTGCAATCGCGGTGCGCTGCTGCATGCCGCCCGACAGCTGCTTGGGAAAGTGCTGCTCAAAGCCGCGCAAGCCCACTTTAGCGATGAAGTAGTCGGCCCGCTCCTTTTGTTCGCGCTCGGGCATGCCGTGCTCGCGCAAACCAAATCGGATGTTTTGCTCGATGGTCAGCCACGGGAACAGCGTGTAACTCTGAAACACCATGCCCCGGTCGGCCCCTGGGCCTTGCACCGGTGCACCGTCCAGCAGCACCTGCCCGGTGGTGGGCTGGTCCAGCCCCGCCACAATGCGCAGCAAGGTGGATTTTCCGCAGCCCGAGGGGCCAAGGATGGTGACGAAATCGTTCTCGCGCACTTCAAAATCCACTGGCGTGAGGGCCTGAGTAGATTGGCCTTTGGGCGAAGTGAAGACGCGTGAGACGCCTTGAATGGACAGTTGGCTGCTCACAGTGAACTCCAGGCAAACAGGCGGCGGTTGAGCGCCTTGAACGCAAAGTCAGACACCAGGCCAATCAGGCCAATGACGATGATGCCGAAGATGATTTGTCCGGTGTTGAGCAGCGCCTGACTGTCGGTGATCATGTGGCCAATGCCCGACGAGGAACCGATCAACTCGGCCACGATCACATAGGTCCAGGCCCAGCCCAGCACCAGGCGCAAGATCTCAGCGATCTCGGGTGCGGCACCTGGGATCAACACCCGTTTGACGATGCCCGCCGGGTTGGCCCCCAAGGTGTAGGCGGCTTCGACCAGGTCACGCCGCGCTGCGCCCACACATACCGCCACCATCAGCACGATCTGAAACACCGAGCCAATGAAGATGACCAGCACTTTTTGCAATTCACCAATGCCGGCCCACAAGATCAACAAAGGAATGAAGGCCGACGCAGGCAAATAGCGGCAAAAGGACACAAAGGGTTCGAGGAAGGCCTCCACGCCTTTGTGCGCGCCCATGGCAATGCCCAAAGGCACGGCGATCATGCTAGCCAAAATGAAGCCCGCCAGCACGCGCCAGATGGTCATGGCGATGTCGTGGGCAAAGTTGAACTCGGTGAACAAAAGCACCGCCTCTTGCACCATGGTCACCGGGCTGGCCAAAAAGGTGGGCGACACATAACCGCCCAGCGTGAAAAACGCCCAAACGGCAAAGAACAAGATGAAAAAACCAATGCCCAACACCCACCGCGACTGCGCACGCACCGGCTCCAGTGGAGCCAGTGCACGGCGGCGTGGCCGTACCGCGATAGGGGGTGTCGAAGTCGGGTGCGTGGTGGCCATGGCTTTACTTGATGAAGCTGGTGTCAAACATGGCGTTGAAGTCGGTGGGTGCCCTGCGGATCACACCGGCCTCCAACAAGATGGCCGCAGCGTCTTTCATGAAGCTTTGCAACTCTCCTGCAAAAAACTTCTGGTTGGCTGCTTTGTCTTGCCAGCGCAGGAACGCCGATGATTTGGCAAAGGCCTCGCCGGTTTGCTTGACGGCCACGCCCATGATCTCGTTGGACTTGGCAGGGTCAGCCTTGATCATCTCCAGCGCGTCAAAGTAGGCATTGGCCAGACTTTGTGCGGCTTTGGGGTTGGCCTTGAGCCAGTCTGGCGCACAGCCCACGGTGTCCATGACCATGGGGTAATCCAGTGTGGTGGCCAAAATCTTGCCAGCCTGTGGGTTGCTGCGCACAGTGGACAGGTAGGGCTCGTAAGTCATGGCCGCGTCGTTTTGACCGGTCACAAAAGACTGCGCAGCCGCTTGGGGTGACAAGGTGCTAAGCTTGACGTCTTTCAGGCTCATGCCGTTTTTGCTCAACATCCAGGCCAGACCAAAGAAGGGCGCTGTGCCGGGCGCGTCCACGCCAATGGTCTTGCCCTTGAGGTCTGCAAAGTTGTTGATGTTGCCGCGCACCGCGATGCCGTCCGCGCCAAAGGACTTGTCCATCTGGAAAATCTGCACGATGGGCACACCGTTGGTGTTCCAGGCTACATGCGTTTCCACCGTGGTGGCTGCGCACTGAATGGCTTTGGAGGCCAGGGCCAGGTGGCGGTCTTTTTGGGGGATCATTTTCAGCTCCACATCCAGGCCGTGTTTCTTGAACAAACCGGCCTTGTCGGCCAGAGTCAGTGGGGCAAAGCCAGTCCAGCCGGACATGCCCAAAGCGAGCTTGACCTCTTGGGCTTGCGTTGAAAAGGCCAGAGTGGCCGCGGTCGCACCGACCAAGAGCAGCGAGGCGAATTTGACGTTTGACTTGCGCATGAAGGAACTCTTTTTCGTTGATCAAGCCTGCCCATTGGATGACCGAAAAAAGCTCGGCAAGGCAGACACAAAACCATCACCATCACCAACACCAACACCAACACCGACTTGTATATACAGGGCTGAACCAAAAGAAAAGCTGCTCGCGTGCAGGAAACAACATCTCTCCTCACATTCGCACCCGCACTTTGCATGATGCAGGCATAGACCCCCAAATACATTGGGAAATGCACCATCTTGCTGTCTATACAAATAGGTGTTATGGGTGGCAATTGCATGCGGCAATGGTGCTTGCCGTGCACAGCCAAAACAGGCGCAGACCCAGACGGGTGTTGACCCTGAGTCGGTGGCTTTGGCTTGGCTGAGGGGTCAGCGTGCGGCCTTGATCCAGTCCGCCGCCTTTTCCGCAATCATGATCGTCGGCGCGTTGGTGTTCCCGCTCACGATGCGTGGCATGACGGATGCATCGACCACGCGCAGGCCCGGTACACCGTGCACGCGCAACTGCGCATCCACCACAGCCATGTCGTCTTTACCCATGCGGCAGGTGCCCACCGGGTGGTAGACCGTGTCGGCGTTTTGGCGAATCCAGTGGTCAAGTTGTTCGTCGGTTCGGGCATCGGCAGACGCTGCCCACTCTTTGCCATACGCGGCCAAGGCGGGTTGGGACAAAATATTTTGGGCTTGGCGCACGCCGTCGCGCAAGCGCTGCAGGTCACGTGGATCGCTCAAAAACTGCGGGTCAATCAGCGGCGCGCTGTCGGGTTTGCGGTCGGCCAGTTGCACATGGCCACGGCTGTCCGGTTGCAACAAGCACACATGCAAAGAGTAGCCATGCCCCAGCGTCAGTTGGCGACCATGGTCCACCAGTTTGGCCACCACAAAGTGCAACTGAATATCGGGGTGGGCCTCGTCGGGACTGCTTTTGTAAAACGCGCCGCCTTCTGCAAAATTGGTGGTCAAGCGCCCCGTGCGGTGCTGCCGCCATGCCCACAGCGCTTGCAAAGTGTGCCAAGCGCCTTTGGGTGACACCCCGATCAAATCGGTGTGCCCCGGTGCATCGGCCACCAGCACTGCATCCAGGTGGTCGTGCAAGTTTTCGCCCACGCCGGGCAGGTCACGCAACACCTCGATGCCCAGGCTTTGCAAGTGCGCAGCAGGCCCAATGCCTGAGCGCATGAGGATGGCGGGCGACTGAAAAGCGCCTGCGCTCAAAATGATTTCACGCCGAGCGGTCACGGTCTGTGGCTGGCCACCCTGCACGGTGTGCACCTGCCGCGCCACGCCATCCACCAAACCAATGCGGTCCACGGTGACGCCGGTCATGACGTGCAAGTTGGGTCTACCAAGGTTGGGCGTGAGGTAGGCCTTGGCTGCGCTGAAACGCTCGCCTGCCTTCTGCGTGACTTGGTACAGGCCCACGCCTTCTTGCGTGGGGCCATTGAAGTCGGTGGTGTGCGACAAACCGGCTTGGACGCCCGCCTCGACAAAGCGTTTCGCAAACGCATTGGGACTTTGCAAATCGGCCACGTTCAAGGGACCATTTTGGCCATGCCACTCGTTGTGGATGCGCTCGTTGTGCTCAGCCTTGAGAAAGTAGGGAAACACCTCGGACCACGACCACCCCGCGCAACCCATCTGGGCCCAGGTGTCGTAATCCACGGCTTGGCCGCGGATGTAAGCCATCGCATTGGTCGAACTGGAGCCGCCCAAAGTGCGACCACGCGGCTGGAAACCGATGCGGCCGTTCAAGCCAGGTTGCGGCACCGTGTTCAGGCCTTGCGAGACGATTTCGGTACGTGCCATGAGCGCGATGCCCGCAGGGCAATGAATCAATGCACTGGTGTCGGGTGGCCCAGCCTCGATCAGGGCGACCTGTATCGCAGAGTCTTCGCTCAGACGACTGGCCAACACACATCCAGCCGAGCCACCGCCCACGATCACGACATCAAATTCCATGGCACACCCCATCCAAAGTTTTGTGGCACCAATGTAAGGGCTGGCACCCGTCAAGGCCTGTCTTGCATGCGTCAAACCTGACTGTGGACAAGCCCCTACAATGGCCGAAATTTGAAGGAGATAGCATGAGGACTGTCATTAGAATTTCCCGCACCCGTCATCTCGACAGGCCTCAACCATGAGCAACCCAACGCTCGAACTCAAAGAGGATTGGCAAGACAAGCGTTGGTTGTGGTTGCTGAGCCCTTTGATACCGCTGACGTTCACGGGCTTCTTGCTGGCTTTTGTCTGGACGGAACAATGGTGGTACATGCTCTTGGCCCCATTGGTGATCCATGTCTTTTTGCCCTTGCTCGACCGCGTGTTTGGCGAAGACTTCAGCAATCCGCCTGAATCGGCGGTGGCACAACTGAACCAGGATGTGTTTTACCGTGCCTTGGTATGGGCCTATGTACCATTGCAGTGGAGCGGCACCGTGTTGGGTGCCTGGATCGCGACCACTTTGCCCTTGTCCTGGTTGGGCTATGCCGCCTTGGTGTTGACGGTGGGGGCCATCAACGGCATTGGCATTGGCACCGCACATGAACTGGGTCACAAAAAAGAGGCACTTGACCGGTGGCTGTCCAAGATCGCTTTGGCACCCAGTGCGTACGGCCACTTTTTTGTAGAGCACAACCGAGGCCACCACAAACGCGTAGCCACCCCTGAAGACCCCGCCAGCGCGCGCATGGGTGAAAGCTTTTGGGCCTTCTTGCCACGCTCGGCGTGGGGCAGCCTGCAATCGGCCTGGACTCTGGAACAAGAGCGCTTGAACAAACAAGGCCACAGCGTTTGGCATCTGCAAAACCACAACCTGCAAGCCTGGGGCCTGACGCTGATCTTGTTTGGCACTCTGGTGGTGTGGCTGGGTTGGATGGCCTTGCCCTTTTTGCTCATGCAGGCCGTATATGCCTCCTCGATGCTGGAGGTGGTGAACTATGTGGAGCATTACGGTTTGCTGCGTCAGCGTGACGCGTCCGGGCGCTATGTGCGCTGCGAGCCCGAGCATTCGTGGAACAGCAACCACCTGGTGGGTAACCTGTTGCTCTACCAGTTGCAAAGACATTCGGACCACCACGCACATCCCAGTCGGCGATACCAAGCACTGCGGCATTTTGCAGCCGCGCCGCAACTGCCAGCAGGCTACGCCACCATGATCACGGTGGCCTATCTCCCACCCCTGTGGTTTGCGTGGATGGACCACCGCGTAATGGCCCACTATGGCGGGGACTTGGGTCAGGCCAATGTGCTAGCGTCGGCTCGGCAAAAACTCATGAGGGCATGGGGCTGAACCATGCATACCGTTTGACACTGTGGCGGATATCCAAACGAAAAACTGCCTGCCCTTGTGAGGCAGACAGCTCTTAACACACTACAAGTAAATCACTTGGCGGTAGGCATGGCTTTTTTAGCAGCTTCTGCGTGCGTTTGTGCGTGCACCAGATGCTCTTGCGCCACTTTGACGTGGGCTTGAGCGCCGGTGTGGTCGTTCGCGCCAATGAGCTTGGCCACTTCTTTGTGTGATTTGGCTGCCAACTCCAAATGCTCAGCAGCCTTGCTGTGGTGTTGCTCGGGCTTGAGCAAAGCGATTGCAGGTGTGGGGGTAATGGGTGTTTTGGTTTCAAATGTCATGGTGAGCGCTTTCAAAAAGGGTGAAGATGCAAAAGTGTGAACCATGTGCACCTGGCTCACCTGATCATTCTTAAGCGCCCGCATCCATCCGTCTGTTGGTCTGCACACGGATGGCGCTGTTTCAAAGTTACTAAACCCGAACAAACCAAGGAACAGGACTGGTCTGTAATAAAGTTTCACAAATTCGAATACGATGGTTACATCGTCAGTTCATACACCGCTGTTGGGCTGCTGCATTCATACCTCTAACGAAAGTGAGACCCCTATGACCACCAAGATCGGCATCAACGGCTTTGGCCGCATCGGACGCATGGTGCTGCGCGCCACAGTACAAAACTTCAAGGATGTGCAGATCGTGGGCATCAACGACCTGCTGGAGCCCGAATACCTGGCCTACATGCTGGAGTACGACAGTGTGCATGGCCGTTTTCAGGGCACCCTATCGGTGGAGGGTTCCACCCTGATCGTGAATGGCCAACGCATCCGCCTCACACAAGAGCGCGACCCCGCCAACCTGAAGTGGAACGAAGTGGGTGCAGACGTGGTGATCGAAGCCACCGGCTTGTTCCTGGACAAGGACAGCGCAAGCAAACACTTGGCTGCGGGTGCCAAAAAAGTGGTGATCTCGGCCCCATCGAAGGACGACACACCCATGTTTGTGTACGGTGTGAACCACAACACCTACGCAGGCCAAGCCATCATCAGCAACGCCAGCTGCACCACCAACGCGCTGGCCCCCATCACCAAGGTACTCAACGACAAGTGGGGCATCAAGCGCGGCCTGATGACCACCGTACACGCCGCAACCGCCACACAAAAGACCGTGGACGGCCCGAGCAACAAGGACTGGCGCGGAGGTCGCGGCATTTTGGAAAACATCATCCCCAGCAGCACCGGCGCGGCCAAGGCGGTGGGTGTGGTGATCCCCGCAATCAAGGGCAAGCTGACCGGCATGGCGTTCCGCGTGCCCACGTCAGACGTATCGGTGGTGGACCTGACAGCCGAGCTGGACACCCCCGCCACCTATGCCGAAATCTGCGCCGAGATGAAAGCGCAAAGCGAAGGCGCTTTGAAGGGCGTGCTGGGCTACACCACGGACAAAGTGGTCTCGACCGATTTCCGTGGCGAGGTGTGTACCAGCG
>CAYRBW010000032.1:8284-16963 GCA_964422575.1 uncultured Limnohabitans sp. | reverse complement strand
AAACGGATTAAAAGTCCGCTGCTCTACCAACTGAGCTATGGTCCCTTTGCTGCAGTATTTGTGCACTCTAGCAAGACTAAAATTATAGCGTTATTTTTTGCCCTTCTGAGGGCTTGCAGCCAAAAAATTTAAAATTTCTGAGGCCGCACACATGCCGAAGGTCGCCGTCACACTGACCACCGATCCATAACCGTGGCAATTGAGCGTGCCATCGGCTTTGATGGCGCAAGATGCATCAGGTGGTGCCACGGATTCACGGCTGAAAACACCAAGAAAACCCATGAGCTTGTCGCCTCTTGGTGCGCCATGGTGTTTGCGCAAGCGGTAGCGCACCTGGGCCAATAAAGGATCGTGTGTGATCTTGGCCAAATCATCGACATCGACTTTGTGCGCCAAGCGTTTGCCACCCGCAGCCCCCACAGTGACGAAGCCCACTTTATTCTCATGCGTCCACTGCGCCATAACCACCTTGGCCTTAACCTGGTCGCAAGCATCGATCACCGCATCCGGCAAACAGGGCAACACAGCAGGCCAGTTGTCGGGGGTGACAAATTCATCGATCGCATCGACTTGGCATTCAGGGTGAATCAAGGCAATGCGTTCGCGCATGGCATCCACTTTGGCCTGTCCTGTTGTGTTCATCAGGGCATGGATCTGGCGATTGATGTTGGACTCGGCGATGTGGTCCATGTCGATCAAGGTCAGGCGCGCAACACCGCTGCGTGCCAGCGCCTCAGCCACCCAAGAACCCACGCCCCCCATACCCACCACCACCACATGGGCCTGACGAATGCGCCGGGCACCTGACACACCGTACAAACGCTGCAGACCACCAAAACGGCGTTGGTCAATGTCATCATGAAGGGGGGTATCACTCATGCCAACGCCTGCGCACGGTGCATTTGCCATTGCAAAGTGAACACTGCGCCCAACACGATACCAATGACCGCCAAGGCGCTGCCCAGACTGAGCGTGGACAGGCCCGACAAGCCTTGTCCAATGCTGCAGCCCATGGCCATGACAGCACCCACACCCATCAGTGTGCCGCCTAGTAAATGCCATCCCAAGTCAGCGGTTTGCGTAAACCCTTCCCAACGGAAAGTCCCTTGCCACTGGGCGCTGCAAAAAGCCCCCATCAACAAACCGAGCACCATGACCATGCCGGAACTGACCCGCTTGCTGCCGTCACTGAAGTACATGAACGCGTCCCACCAATAAGCAACCGGTGTCGTCAAACTCATGGACTCCATGCGCCCGCTGGTTGTGGCCAGAAACATAGGCTCCAATGTTTCGGGGTGCTCTGGCACATGGCCCAACACCCCACTGACCCACCACAATCCAACCACGATGGCACCGATGCCCACACCCGATAAAACCGCCAGACGATCCAGAGTTCGGTGGCCTTTGAAAACCCATAACAAAAGCAATGCTGAAACCACACAGGCCGCGACCCCACGCGCCCAAGGCTGAGACAAGCCTGTGACATGGCCTAGCCATTGCCCACCAAAAGGACCAGTGCCAGTATCCCAAGTCAGCAGGTCAATAGAATTGACTCGCCAAACGGCTGTCAAACCACGCAGAGTAGCCAAGGCCGATATGCCCATGGCCATCAACACGACCAGTGATTTCAGATTGCCGCCACCCAGTCGAACCAGTGATTTGCTGGTGCAGCCAGAGCCCAGGACCATGCCCGAACCAAAGAACGCTCCCCCTAAAAGCAATGAAAGCCAAGGCAGTTGCGTATTGGCATAAATGGTATTGGCGGGGCTGATCCATCCCAACGAGGCCATTCCACC
This sequence comes from uncultured Limnohabitans sp., assembly GCA_964422575.1. Classification (GTDB taxonomy): domain Bacteria; phylum Pseudomonadota; class Gammaproteobacteria; order Burkholderiales; family Burkholderiaceae_C; genus Limnohabitans_A. The sequence goes on along the minus strand of CAYRBW010000032.1, from coordinate 15,167 downwards.
AAAACCCCAGATGGCCACTGCAAGGGCCAAAGCCCATTGTTTGGCGCGACTGGTGTCCCCCATAATCACCCAATCACTGATCGCCCCCATGGTGCAAAAGTGACTGCGGTGAAACAGCCACCCCGCTAAAGCTGACAACAACCCAGTCAGCCCCAAGACCGCCAGCGTCTGCAACTGAAGTTGCTCGAGCGTGGTCACTCGCCTGCCCTCGACCTTAGCGCCAACGCGCCAGACGGTCGCGGGCTGTGGCCGCAGCCTCTGATGAGGGGTAAGCTTTGACCAATTCGTCCATCGTTTTGCGGGCACCTTTGAGGTCCTTCAATTCGATCTGAACGTTCGAGATGGCCAGCATCGCTTCGGGCGCACGAACATGAGCAGGAGCCGCTTTCAGCATTTGCTGGAAATTCGTCATCGCGTCTTTGTAATCCTTGTTGGCATATTGGGCATTGCCCAACCAAAACAAGGCCGAAGGCGCGTAACCGCTTTTACCAAACCGCTGAACAAATTGACTCAGCGACACTTGAGCTGCCGCAAAATCACCTTTACGGAAAATGTCCATGGCAGCTTCGTAATCTCGTTTTTCTGCGGGTTCGGCCATGAACTCTGCACTATCGACTGTGACTTTCACAGGCTCAAGACGACGCAAGCGCTCGTTCACGCCGTTGACCGTGTCTTTTTGGCTCATCTGCGCTTCTGACAAATCACGGGCCAAGCGTTCTTGACCACCGCGGATTTGAGACTGCTCAGACTTCAAGCCGTCAATTTGACCTTGCAAATCCAGCAGCGAACGGCGCAACTGAGCGTTTTCTTCAGCCAACCCTTTGATGGCCGTGTTGGATTGATCCACACGCTGGCGCAGGTCCAAAATGGCTTTGCGGGCCTCATCGTCTTCAAAAAGCCCCGCCTGCGCAGAGCTCATCAAAGCCCAAAAAACAGGGACCCAAACGAATCGGTACCCCGCACATCCTGTAAAGGCCAGCGTGTTCATGGTGTTCAGTAACGGATTTCAACGCGGCGGTTTTTCGCCAAGTCGGATTCGGCCGAACCTTGTGCAGCAGGCTTCTCTTTACCATAGCTGACAGCTTCTAACTGGCTTTCAGGCACACCCAACAAGCTCAAAGCCTGACGCACGGCTTCTGCCCGCTTTTGGCCCAATGCCAAGTTGTACTCGCGTCCGCCACGTTCATCGGTGTGGCCTTCAAGATTGGCTTTACGCTGCTTGTTGATTTGCAAAAAACGAGCATGGCTTTCGATCACCGGACGCGCTTCAGCGCGAACCACAAAACTGTCGTAGTCAAAGAAAACCACATGCGCCACGCCAACGGGTCCAGTGCCCGAAACCGACTTGTCCACCACGACACCTGCGACACCCGTTTGCGCGCCGCTGGCATTGTTGCCAATGCCTTGCGTTGTCACACCTGACGATGTGGCCGATTTGTCTTCCACTGGCACATCGTCCAATTTCACGCCCGATGCGCAACCTGCCAAGAGCGCTGCGAACAACAAACTGGTGAAAAATTTTGTAGTCATGGTTTACCTCTTCAATTTAAAAGTGAGTATTCAAAAAATCATTGACGCACCGGGCCCCAGTGGGGTTCACGGATGTCACCACCTTGGCCTGACAAACGCGCTTTGATGCGGCCATCCAGGGTCGTGGTCATCAAGGACTCTTTGCCTTGAAAAACCGTGGCGTAAACCAACATCCGGCTGTTGGGCGAAAAACTGGGGCGCTCATCTGCAGAAGTGTCGGTCAATGCCGTTACCTGCCCGGAGGTCAACTCCATTAAATGCAAACGGTAGCCACCGCCAATACGAGACACATAAGCTAACCAACGGCCATCAGGACTGAGCGCGGGTGAAATATTGTATGTGCCTGAAAATGTCACCCGCTCAGCGAGGCCACCTTGCGCAGGCATGCGGTAGATCTGCGGGCTGCCACCACGATCACTCACAAAAAACAAAGCACTGCCATCGGGCGAGAAAGCAGGTTCGGTGTTGATCCCACCAGGAGGCGACAGACGACGTGGCTCACCACCTGCCAAGTCAATGCGAAAAAGCTGAGAGCCGCCATCACGACTGAGCGTTGCCGCCAGCGACTTGCCATCAGCACTCCATGCTGGTGCACTGTTGGAGCCTTTGAAGTTGGCCACGGCCCGACGCTGGCCTGTGACCAGCTCATGCACATACACCACGGGTTTGCGCAACTCAAACGACACATAAGCCAAATGGGTGCCACTGGGCGACCAAGACGGCGAGATGATCGGCTCGGGGCTGCTCAAGGCCGATTGCGCGCTTTCGCCATCCGAGTCAGCGATCCACAAAGAATAACGACCACCGGCCTTGGTCACATAGCTGATGCGAGAAGCAAAAGCGCCCGGCGTGCCGGTCAACTGCAAATAAACCCAGTCTGCCACCCGGTGTGCCGACAAGCGCAACTCTGCAGCGGAAACCGTGTCTCTGAAATCGCCTTTTTCCTGGCTTTTGACCACATCCCACAAACGGGCACGCACATCAAAACGGCCATCGGCCAAGCGCGTCACAGAACCTGCAAGCAAAGCTTCGGCAGACAGTTGACGCCAAGTCGACCATTCGGGACGACTCGTTTCATCCAGCATAGCTGAGCCTGCAGCCAAGCCTTTGAATTGCCCGCTGCGCTCCAGATCGGCCTGCACAATATTGGCCAGTTTTTGGGGGGCTGTGGCCTCCCCTTTGAATGGGGCAATCACCACTGGCAGCTGGGTCATGCCCACGCCCGTGACTTCGACGCGAAACTGTGCCCAAGCGGGGACCGCCAGCGCACTCAAAACCAGCAGCTTCAAAAGCCATGACAAAAGGTCAATGCGCAAAAAAACAAGCTTCATGTCTATGTGGTGACCATTCAAATCGCGGAAGCCGTGATGGTACACCGTAGAAATCCGTTTTTTCTTTGTCCTCAGCGGCCCTCCGTACAATCAAGACCATGAGCCCAACGCCCTCCACCCCCGCCACGCAATCCAGTATTCGGGACAGATTGCAGCGACTGGCCCCTTATTTTGGCCAGCAGCGCGGCATTTGGGCCGTCGCGGTTCTCGGCACGCTGATGGCTGCATTAACCGAGCCGATGATTCCGGCTTTGTTCCAGCCTTTGCTGGACAAGGGCTTCACAGAAAACAAACTCCCATTGTGGACCATTCCGGCCGCCGTGGTGGGACTCTTCACAGTGCGTGGTTTGGCCAATTTCATCGCGCAATACGCCTTGTCCCGACTGACCAATGACGGGATGGAAAAGCTCAGGTCCCAGCTTTTCGCCCAACTCATGAAAGCGGATTTGTCTTTGTTTTCAAGGCAATCGGCCAGCACGCTGTCCAACACCATTGTTTACGAGGTGCAGAACGGATCCGCCCAGCTGGTGTCTGCGGTCATTGCCTTGGCCCGAGACGGGTTCACATTGATCGCCTTGCTGGGCTATTTGATGTGGCTGAACTGGAAACTCACGCTGGTGGTGTTCACCGTGGCCCCGGGTCTGAGCTGGATCATGAAAGCGCTCTCGCGGCGTCTTTATAAATTAACCAAACAAAGCCAAAACGTGACCGATGACTTGGCGTATGTGGTCGAGGAAAACGTGTTGGCCCACCGGGTCGTGCGTTTGCAAGGTGGGCAAGCAACACAAATCAAGCGGTTTGGTGCTTTGGCAAACGCGCTTCGCCGCTTGGCATTGAAGACCACCGTGGCCTCGGCCGCCATGACTCCTTTGACCCAAATCATGGCGGCACTGTCTTTGTCCATGGTGTTGGTGATTGCGCTCTACCAAAGTCAAAACGGTGCATCAGGTGCGACGGTAGGGGGGTTTGTGGCATTCCTCACCGCTATGCTGATGTTGGTCGCCCCCATCAAACGACTGGCTGAAATATCCAGCCCCATCACACGCGGATTGGCGGCACTTGAAAGAGGTTTAGCCTTGATTCATGAAGCCAAGGAAGAGACACAAGGCACCTACACCAGCCCTCGAGCACAAGGCGCGGTGGAATGGCAAGACGTACACCTTCAATTCACACCCGAAGGACAGGCGGCTTTGTCAGGCGTGAATTTAACCGTCAAGCCGGGTGAAACCGTGGCCCTGGTCGGCACCTCCGGAGCGGGTAAAACCACACTGATCCAATTGTTGCCTCGGTTCATTCAAGCCACTTCGGGTCGCGTGTGTATCGATGGTGTACCCATCGAAGATTGGACCTTGGACTGTTTGCGTCGGCAAATCGCCATGGTCAGCCAAGATGTGGTGATGCTCAACGACACCGTTGCGGCCAACGTTTGCCTCGGACATGACGTTGATCGGGCGCAGATTCAGGATTGCCTAGAGGCGGCCAATCTGTGGAGCCATGTCTGCCAAATGCCACAAGGCATGGACACGCTGCTGGGGCACAATGCCAGCCAACTCTCCGGTGGCCAGCGCCAGCGCTTGGCAATTGCCCGTGCGCTTTACAAAGATGCGCCCATTTTGATTTTGGACGAAGCCACCTCGGCACTGGACAACGAATCTGAGCGCCTGGTTCAAGACGCATTGCAAAAACTCATGCAAGACAGAACCACCTTGATCGTGGCGCACCGCTTGTCCACCATCGAGCATGCGGACCGCGTGGTGGTCATGGAGCGTGGGCAAATTGTCGAACAAGGTGTCCCCGAGAATTTGTTGGCCTCAGGTGGTGCTTATGCCCGTTTACACAACCGTGGCGAGTGGGCCAGCGAGGCAGCAGCTTAACGCCCTCGCGCATCACCCCTCAGAGCAGTACGATATCGTATTGCTCGGGACCCATGGCGGGTTCGACCTGGAGCGAAATCGGCTTGGCGATGAAATCCGATAAGCCTGCCAAATGCTGACTTTCTTCGTCCAACAACAAATCGATGACTGCCGATGCGGCCACGACACGAAACTCTCTGGGATTGAATTGCCGAGCTTCGCGCAGGATTTCGCGCAAGATGTCGTAAACCACCGATCGGGCCGTTTTGACGATGCCTTTGCCTGAACAGCTCGGGCATGGTTCGCACAGCATGTGGGCCAAAGACTCGCGGGTGCGCTTGCGTGTCATTTCCAGCAAGCCCAATGACGAGAAGCCGCCCGCCATGGTTTTGACGCGATCTCGCGCCAATTGCTTGCGAAACTCGGTCAGTACCGCCTCCTGATGGTCTGAACGGGACATGTCGATGAAGTCGGCAATGATGATGCCGCCCAAGTTGCGCAGACGCAGTTGGCGTGCGATGGCTTGCGCCGCCTCCAGATTGGTTTTGAAGATCGTGTCTTCAAAATTGCGCGCACCCACGTAGCCCCCCGTGTTCACATCCACCGTGGTCAAGGCCTCGGTCTGGTCAATGATCAGGTAGCCACCAGATTTCAGGTCCACCCTTCGGCCCAAAGCTTTGGCGATCTCTTCATCAATTGAATACAAGTCAAAAATCGGCCGCTCGCCCTTATACAGTTGTAAGCGCTCGGCCGCTTTGGGCATGAATTCACGGCCAAAATTCACCAGCTTGGCGAATTGTTCTTGCGAATCGATGCGGATACTTTGAGTGACCTCACCGACCATGTCACGCAACACGCGCTGCAGCAAGGTCAGGTCCTGGTGCAACAATGAAGCGGGTGGTAAACGCATGGACGCCTCTTTGATCCGGGCCCAGGTCTTGCGCAGGTAGGCAATGTCTTCCTGCAGTTCATCGTCGCAGGAGTCTTCGGCATTGGTGCGCAAAATGAAACCGCCACCGTCTGCGCCCACCAAGGCCTGTAGCCTTTGACGCAGCACATCGCGTTGTTCAGAAGGTATTTTTTGCGACACACCAATGTGATCGTCCTGCGGCAAGAAAACCAGATGACGTCCTGCGATGCTGATTTGCGTGGACAAACGAGCGCCCTTCGTGCCCATCGGGTCCTTGATGACCTGCACCATGATGGCGCGACCTTCAAAGACCTGTTTTTCAATCGGCACCAGGGGCTGTCCCGTGCGGGCCGTCGAGGCCTCGCCTTCGGTATGTTTTTGCCAGACATCGGCCACATGCAAAAACGCAGCCTTCTCGAGCCCAATGTCGATGAAGGCGGACTGCATGCCCGGCAGGACGCGGGCCACTTTGCCCAAGTACACATTGCCCACCAAACCGCGCTCCAGCGTGCGTTCGACGTGCAGCTCTTGCACTGACCCGAATTCGACCACCGCAACCCGGGTTTCCTGGGGCGACCAATTGACCAAAATATCTTGTTGCATCAGGATAAATCAGGTTGAAAACATGAAAACGGCACCTGCCGTCATGGCCGGTGGGCTTAGCAACGGACGCCCACCGAGCGCAGCAAACGGGCCGTTTCAAAGAGAGGCAGGCCCATGATGCCTGAATAACTGCCGCGGATCTGCTCAATATGGGCAGCCGCCCTGCCCTGGACACCATATGCACCCGCCTTGCCCATGGGCTCACCAGAGGCCACATAGGCTTTGATCTGCGCGGGGGTCATGGGCGCAAAACGCACCCACGACTCGGACACAACCGCCACACGTTGGCAACCTTTTTGCACTGCCACGGCCGTCAACACCCGATGGGTTTGACCGGATAGTAATTTCAAAATGCGCAAGGCATCGGCAAGATCTGCAGGTTTGCCCAAAATGTCACGCCCCAGACACACGGTGGTGTCCGCGCACAACACGGGGGCCACAGTCAAGCCCTGGCGTTTGAGGCGTTGCACAGCGGCATCAAGCTTGAGACCCGTTACGCGAGTCACATAGCGGCCAGGTGCCTCGGCACCGCGAACATCTTCCAGAGATTCTGCATCTTCGTCAGGACCTGCCAGCAGCAAAGTGTGGGGCACGCCAATCTGGTCGAGCAATTGGCTGCGGCGATTGTTTTGGCTGAATTATTAGAGCATGTCTAT
>CAYRBW010000032.1:0-8274 GCA_964422575.1 uncultured Limnohabitans sp. | reverse complement strand
GACTTTGGGAGGCCAAATAAATGAAATCGCTCATTCGCGGTGGTAGGGATGGTTGGCGTTGATGGACCAGGCTCTGTACAGCTGCTCGATCAACAGCACTCGGGCCATGGCGTGGGGCAAGGTCATGTCGGACAGGCGAATGCGCTCATGTGCGGCTTGCCTGAATTCAGGCTCCAAACCATCGGGGCCACCAATCACCAAGGCCACATCGTCGCCACCCAACTGCCAGCTGGTCAGGCGTGTGGCCAGGGCTTGGGTGGTGAGGTTGGTGCCGCGCTCGTCGAGCACCACAATACGGGTACCACGTGGAATGGCAGCTTCGATGCGATGGCGCTCGGCGGCATACAGCGTCGGCAAGGTTTTGGAGCCTCGGGGCTCGGTTTTCACGGCCTTGAGCTCGACCTTGAGCTCAGGCGGAAAACGTTTGGCGTAATCGTCCCAGGCGGTCTGAGCCCAGTCAGGCACACGCAGGCCGACCGCAACGATCAGCAGCTTCATGCAGGATCAATCGGCTTTGCGGCGGGTCGCAGCTTGCACAGCTTTGCGGGCCGGTGTTTTTTTAGCCACCGTTTTGCTGGCCACTTTGGCGGTGGATTTGGCCGAAGGCTTGCCCACCATTTTCACCGTTGGCTTGCTGGTGACCGATTTGACCGCCGTTTTGACGGAGACCTTGGCTGCCGTCTTTGCTACCGATTTAGGAGCCGCTTTGACCACAGGCTTGGCTGTCTTGGCCGGGGCCTTCAAGGCTGGCTTGGCTTTGGTTGTAGGTTTGGCAGCGGTCTTTTTGGCAGCCGGTGCTTTGGTGGTCACTTTTTTGGCCACCGAATTCTGGATGTGGCCTTTGACCTCGGCTGTGGCGACGGGCTTGGGCGCACCGAACTTCAGGCGCACAGGTGTGCCGCCCCAAATTTCTTCCAAGTTGTAGTAAGTGCGGATGGTGGGCTGCATCACGTGCACCACGGCTTGGCCACAATCCACAATGATCCACTCGCCGTTGTCTTCACCTTCAATTCGAGGTTTGCCAAAACCGGCTTGGCGGACCTTGTCACGCACGCTGGCGGCCAAGGCCTTGGTCTGGCGGTTCGAAGTACCCGATGCAATGACGACCCGTTCAAACAGGGACGAAAGGTGCTCAGTGTCAAACACCTGGATTTCTTGGGCCTTGACGTCCTCCAAAGCGTCCACAATGGCTCGTTGGAGTTTTTGAATGTCTTTTTTGGCAGCGTTTTCGGTCATCAATGGGGCCTGTAAAGGTGGTGTTCGTGAATATAGCGCTCAACAGCGGGGGGCACCAGGCCTGAAATGGTCTGCTCTTTGGCTAGCAGCTCACGGATGTCCGTGGCACTGTGAGGCATCAGCGGCATCTCCAGAGTCCGAATGCGCGCTTGCAGCGTGTCATAAAGGGGCGTCGGAGCCTGTGACGTCCCTGACTGTTCATTCCAGGCACGCACAGCCATATCACGCCCTGCGGCGCAGATTATAGCGATGCGCCCGATTTCATCGATTTGATGCCAAGATGGCAGGGAGCGCCGCTGGTCATCCCCGAGCAGCAAATAGAGTTGTGCTTGAGGGAATTCGGTGTGCAATTCATGCAATGTGTCCACCGTGTAACTGGGCCCAGAACGCCTGATTTCACGCTCGTCGACCACCACTTGGGGCAGATGTTGGTACGCCATGCGCGTCATGGACAGTCGATCACGGGCATAGCTCAACTGGCGTGGTTTGTGCCATGCCTGTCCTGTGGGTAAAACACGCACCTGCTCCAGCTCAAGCTGGGCTATGGCCGTCTCGACCAACACCACATGCGCCCAATGCGGCGGATCAAAAGCACCGCCAAAAACACCCAGCCTTTGGACTGCAGGCAGCTTCAAACCCAATCCTTGGGGACCAAAAAATGGCTCAGCAAAAGCGCTTCAGGCGATCCGGGTTCATCGTGACGTTGGTACGACCAGCGAACCTCAGGGGGCATGGACAGCAAGATCGACTCGGTTCGACCACCCGACTGCAAGCCAAAATGCGTGCCCCGATCCCAGACCAGGTTGAACTCTACATAGCGGCCCCTGCGGTACAGCTGGAAGTCGCGCTCGCGCTCGCCATAGGCCATGTCTTTGCGGCGCTCCACAATCGGCATGTAGGCACCCAACAAGGCATCGCCCACGCTTTTCAGCATGGCAAAGGTTTGATCCATGCCCAACTCGGAAAAATCGTCAAAGAAGATGCCCCCCACACCGCGTTGCTCATGTCGATGCTTGTTGCAAAAATAATCGTCGCACCAAGTCTTGAAACGGGGGTGCAGGTGGTCGCCATAAGGCGTGAGCGCGTCCTTGCAGGTCTGATGAAAGTGCACTGCATCTTCATCAAACCCGTAATACGGCGTCAGGTCCATGCCGCCCCCAAACCAAGCCACAGGTGCTTTGCCATCGGGTTTGGCCGCGATCATGCGCACGTTCATGTGCACTGTGGGCACATAAGGGTTGCGCGGGTGAAACACCAGCGACACGCCCATCGCTTCAAAGGCCGAACCGGCCAGCTCCGGCCGGTGCTGCGTGGCCGAAGGGGGCAACTGTGGGCCGCTTACATGAGAAAACCCGCATCCGGCGCGCTCAAACACTGGACCACCCTCCAAAATTTGAGTGATGCCCTCGCCTTGCAGCTTTTCACCTGGCTCTTTTTTCCACACATCCACCAAAAACGGTGAACCGTCGATATCGGTCAGCGCCCTGGTGATCCGGGACTGCAAACCCATCAGGTAATGTTTAGCCGTATCGAGTTCAAACGTGGTACTCATGCTTGTCTGTCAGGATTTAAATCCGAAAGGGGGGCTGTTGGAGGGGGTGGAATCTGTGGACTCCAAGGCACGATAGGACCCATCTGGTCCCGATGAAAACCCTTGACACCCTCAAACACTTGTGCAAAGTGGGCGTAATCCACATCGGTTTGCCCGGTCAGTTCATAAAAGTCGACCACACTGAAGCAGCGCTTGCCCCAGTCGAGCTTGACCAAAGCCAAAGGCACTTTTGCCCCAAAGGCCACCTGGTAAAAACCACTGCGCCAGCCCGGCGTGAGGCTGCGCGTGCCTTCGGGTGCAAGGCCCAACCAAAGCAATTGATCGTTGACCTTGTGCTGTTCAAACACGTGAACCATCTGACCGACCACACCTTTCGAAGAGCTGCGATCAATCGGGATACCGCCCACCCAACGCATCCAAGCGCCCACGAGGGGGAACTTGAACAACGAGTCTTTGCCCCAAAAGTGAGCAGGAATACCCAGAGCCCATTTGGCCAGCATGCCAATTGGGAAATCCCAGTTGCTGGTGTGGGGGTAGACGATGGCCACGCCCTGCAAAGTCGGAAAGCCATTGAAGGCCACACGCCAACCCAAGGCGCGCAACGCCCAAAGTGCCAAGCGAGAGCCCTTGAATTGGACAGGGTGAGTGATTGGCTCAGTCATGAACAGGTCTTCCAGTCAGTGCTTGATGGCGCGGTAGCCAATGTCTTTGCGCATCTGCATGCCGTCAAATGCAATGCTGCTGGCGGTCTGGTAAGCCTTTTGTTGTGCCTGACGCACTGAGTCGGCCAATGCTGTGACACACAGAACCCGACCCCCAGAGGTGGCAATTTGCCCCTCCTTCTCGGTGGTGCCGGCATGGAACACCATGGCCTCTTCATCATCTTTGGGCAGGCCACTGATAACGTCGCCTTTGCGCGGGTGCATTGGGTAGCCGGCCGCAGCCATCACCACACCCAGGGCCACACGGCGGTCCCATTCCAACACCAATTGCTCCAGCCCCTCAGAAGTGGCCGCCAACAAAACGTCCAGCAGGTCTGATTTCAGGCGCATCAGGATGGGCTGGGTTTCAGGGTCACCCATGCGGCAATTGAACTCCAAGGTTTTGACGCGACCATGGGGGTCGATCATCAAGCCCGCGTACAAAAAACCAGTGTAGACAATGCCATCTTTTTCCATGCCCCGAATGGTGGGCAAGATGACCTCGCGCATGGCGCGGGCATGCACTTCGGCCGTCACCACAGGAGCGGGTGAATAAGCGCCCATGCCACCCGTGTTGGGGCCTTCATCGCCGTCCATCAGACGCTTGTGATCTTGGCTGGTGGCAAGTGCAGTCACGTTTTTTCCGTCACACAAGACCATGAAGCTGGCTTCTTCGCCTTGCAAGAATTCTTCGATCACGACACGTGCGCCGCCTGCGTTGTGAGCCACGCCCAAGGTGTTGTCAAGCAACATGAAATCAATGGCTTCATGGGCTTCGGCCAAGTTCATGGCCACCACTACGCCTTTGCCTGCCGCCAAGCCATCGGCTTTGACCACGATGGGCGCACCTTTGTGGTCCACATAGGCGTGGGCCAAGGCCGCATCGGTAAAGGTTTCAAACTCGGCGGTGGGGATACCATGGCGCTGCATGAAGGACTTGGAAAAAGCCTTGGAACTTTCAAGCTGGGCTGCGGCCTGAGTGGGGCCAAAAATGCGCAAACCGTGCGCACGAAAATCGTCCACGATGCCTGCCGCCAAAGGTGCCTCGGGGCCAACCAATGTCAAACAAATGCCGTTGTCGATGGCCCACTGGCGCAACTGAACCCAGTCGGTAACCGGTACATTGACCAAATTGGTATCTTTGGCTGTACCACCGTTACCGGGTGCCACATAAACCTGCTGAATCTTGGACGATTGCGCCAGTTTCCAGGCCATCGCGTGTTCACGGCCACCGTTGCCGACTACCAATACTTTCATCAAACGTCCTTAATCTTCAAGTTCAGCATTGTGGAAAACGTTTTGAACGTCATCCAAGTCTTCCAGCACATCCAGCAGCTTTTGCATTTTGACCGCATCTTCACCTGAAAGGGCAATGCTGTTTTCTGCCCGCATGGTCACTTCCGCCATGTCGGCCACTAGCCCTGCCGCCTCCAGCGCATTCTTCACCGCCTCAAAATCAGAGGGAGCAGTCAGCACCTCGACCGCCCCCTCCTCGTCCGTGATCACGTCCTCAGCGCCCGCCTCCAGGGCCACTTCCATGACTTTGTCTTCGCTGGTACCTGGGGCAAAAATCAACTGGCCACAGTTTTTGAACTGAAATGCGACCGAGCCTTCAGTCCCCAAGTTGCCACCGTGTTTGCTCAAGGCGTGGCGCACTTCGGCTACGGTGCGCACCCGGTTGTCGGTCATGGTGTCCAAAATGATGGCTGCCCCGCCAATGCCATAGCCTTCGTACCGAATTTCCTCGTAGCTCACGCCTTCGAGGTTGCCGGTGGCTTTGTCCACATTGCGTTTGATGGTGTCGGCAGGCATGTTGGCCGCTTTGGCCTTCTCGATGGCCAAGCGCAAGCGCGGATTGGCACTCACATCGCCGCCGCCAGTTCGGGCTGCCACCATGATTTCACGGACCACTCGGGTCCAGATGCGCTGACGTTTTTCGTCTTGTCGCCCTTTGCGGTGCTGAATATTTGCCCATTTACTGTGGCCAGCCATCGGGAATTCCTTGAATGTTGATTTAATCTACAGGCTAGATTTTACTTTTCACAAGCGAGAGAAAAACAAACATGGCTGAACCAATACTGATTGCACAAAATGCGCAGACCCCATGTCACCTGTTGCCAGGTCTTGCCAACCGACACGGTCTGATCACCGGGGCGACTGGCACCGGCAAAACCGTGACACTGCAAACCTTGGCCGAAAACTTCTCGCGTTTAGGCGTGCCAGTCTTCATGGCCGATGTCAAAGGAGATCTGACCGGCATCAGCCAGCCTGGAAAAATCGGCGAGAAATTGGCAGCCGTTCTCAAAGACCGTGGCATTGCCCTGCCGGAACCCATGGCCTGCCCCACCACACTTTGGGATGTGTTTGGCGAACAGGGACACCCGGTGCGCGCCACCATCTCGGACATGGGGCCACTGCTCTTGACGCGCATGCTGGGCCTGAACGAAACCCAAGCGGGTGTGCTCAATTTGGTGTTCAAGATCGCCGATGACAATGGCTTGTTGTTGCTGGACATGAAAGATCTGCGGACCATGTTGCAGTATGTTGGCGACAACGCCAAACAATTCACCACCGAGTACGGCAATATCAGCGCCGCGAGCATAGGGGCCATTCAACGCGGTCTCCTGCAAATTGAAAGCCAGGGGGGCGACCAGTTTTTTGGCGAACCCATGCTCAACATCGAAGACTTCATGCAAACAGACGCACAAGGTCTGGGTGTCGTGAACATTTTGACGGCAGACAAGCTGATGAATTCCCCGCGTTTGTACGCCACTTTCTTGTTGTGGATGTTGTCCGAGCTGTTTGAAGTTCTGCCTGAAATTGGTGACCCCGAAAAGCCCAAACTGGTCTTCTTCTTTGACGAGGCCCACTTGCTGTTCAAAGACGCGCCTGCGGCATTGGTCGAGCGCATCGAACTCGTGGTTCGGCTGGTCCGCTCCAAAGGTGTGGGGGTGTATTTCGTCACCCAAAACCCGCTCGACATTCCTGACAGCGTGTTGGGGCAACTGGGCAACCGGGTCCAGCACGCCCTGCGTGCCTTTACCCCCAGGGACCAAAAAGCCGTGGCCGCTACCGCACAGACCATGCGCCCCAAAGCTGGCCTGAACATCGAGGCCGCCATCACCGAGTTGGCCGTGGGCGAGGCCTTGGTGAGCATGCTCGACGTCAAGGGACGTCCTTGCGAAACCGAACGGGTGTTTGTACTGCCACCTGCCAGCCAATTGGGGCCGATCACACCTGAGCAACGACAAGCCTTGGTGCAAGGGTCATTGGTCGCCGGAGTTTATGAAAACAGCCAAGACCGGGCGTCGGCCTACGAAAAGATCAAGGGGCAAGGCGCAGCAAGCAATGGCAACGTGCACAACAATTTACTGGGTCAAGCCCCTGCATCTGCCTCCAAAGAAGGTGGGTTGATGGACGGTCTGTCGGACCTGATTTTTGGCTCGACCGGCCCACGCGGCGGGCAGCGCGATGGGGTTGCTCAAATGGTGGTCAAAAGTGCCGTGCGCACCGTTGGATCGGCCATTGGGCGTGAAATCGTACGCGGCGTTTTGGGTGGATTGCTCGGCACCAGCCGACGCCGATGAGCGCGGGATCGGCATAGGGGGGCCACGATTACCGCAGCCGCCCCTGCCACACCACCCGGCGTGCGGGTCCGCACCGGGCAGTTCGAGAGCTTGAGGTTCTTGGCTTGGTTGCCAGCAAGGTTCCAGCCCTTGCATGCAGACCCGCCAACCCTGTGTCTGGGTATTCAGGCAACGTACCTTCAGCTTCGTCACGCTCGGTCTCTGGCTCGGCTTCACCTAGCCGCCTCCCCGTTCGCCCGGATGCCCCCAGCTTCTGACACAACCTTGTGGCTTGAACCTTGTGGCTTGCATGCCCTCAGTCACTCACTCTCGTTCGGTCTTTCGTCCACTCCTTACGGCCTTGAGTGCCCCGTACTCGCACTACTACGACCTCTGCTGACTTCTCGCTCCGGCAAGGCCGTCGGGCTTTCACTCATATGGCGAGATCTCCCCGGATAAGAACGCACACCACCTTCATCGCACAACTGCCGCATCTACGCCACCTCGCCTTGGTCACAAGAGCTTCGTGGTCAATTGCCCACTCGCCCTGCTTGGCGACGCCTTCTATGTGGTTCTTGTTCATCGGCTCACGATTTAAGATCCGCGCTTCCTCCCCACGCTCGGTCGCCCTCCCGCAGTTGCGCAACACTCAAGCTCACTGTGACCAGCTCGTAGCGGGGCTTGCACCCGCAGGTGTGCGCCCATGCTGGGCGCACCACGAAAAAAAACCGCCGAGTGCTGCACACGGCGGTTTTTATAGAGGGTCTGACGACGATCAGGCTGTTTCGCCCAACACAGTCACTGTCACTTCCACCACTACATCGGTGTGCAAAACCACTGCAACAGTGGATTCGCTCACGGTTTTGATGGGGCCATGAGGCATGCGAATTTGAGACTTGACCAGTTTGTAGCCTTGTTTGTTCAACTCTTCAGCGATGTCGTTGTTGGTCACGGAACCGAACAAACGGCCATCCACACCCGCTTTTTGCGACAACTTGACCACCAAGCCTGACAGCTTCTCGCCTTGGGCTTGAGCTTCAGCCAATTTGGCTGCAGCGGCTTTTTCAAGTTCAGCGCGACGAGCTTCGAACTCGGCCTTGTTGTTCTCAGTGGCGCGGCGTGCACGGCCTTGAGGGATCAGAAAGTTGCGAGCGTAGCCGTCTTTGACTTTGACGATATCGCCCAAATTACCCAGGTTCACAACCTTTTCGAGCAGAAT
>CAYRBW010000031.1:13629-16988 GCA_964422575.1 uncultured Limnohabitans sp. | reverse complement strand
CGAGGCAAACACGGCCAGCGCCGCCGTCCAGCCAAACTGCTTGAAGAACTTGCCCGGAATACCGCTCATGAAAGCCGTGGGCAAAAACACCGCGATCAGGGTGAAAGTGGTGGCGATCACGGCCAGGCCGATCTCGTCGGCCGCTTCCATGGCCGCCTGATAGGGTGACTTGCCCATGCGCAGATGGCGCACGATGTTTTCCACTTCCACAATCGCATCGTCCACCAGCACGCCAATCACCAGCGACAGCGCCAACAAGGTGACCACGTTAATGGAAAAGCCCAGATAGGCCATGCCAATGAAAGCCGGGATGACCGACAGCGGCAACGCGACCGCCGAGACAAAGGTGGCACGCCAGTCGCGCAAAAACAACCACACCACCAGCACCGCCAAAATCGCACCCTCGTACAGCAGCACCAAAGAGCCTTTGTATTCCTCTTCCACCGGGGTCACAAAGTCAAAAGATTCGGTGATGGCGATGTCAGGGTTTTGCAAGCGATAGTCGGCCAGCGCCTGGCGCACCAAGTGGCCCACGGCCACTTCACTCTCGCCTTTGCTGCGCACCACCTCAAAACCCACCACGGGCACACCGTCCAAGGTGGCGGCCGAACGGGCAT
Source organism: uncultured Limnohabitans sp. (assembly GCA_964422575.1). GTDB lineage: Bacteria > Pseudomonadota > Gammaproteobacteria > Burkholderiales > Burkholderiaceae_C > Limnohabitans_A. The sequence goes on along the minus strand of CAYRBW010000031.1, from coordinate 16,371 downwards.
CGGCCAGCGTGTCGCTCACCGTGGCCACTTGGTCCAAACGCACGCGTCCGCCACGCGATGTAGACAGCTCGATCTGACCAACTTCTTGCGCCGTCTTGACGGTGGCCAGCGTGCGCACAGGTTGTTCACCCGCACCGATGTCCATGCGGCCGCCGGAGCCTTCGCGCTGCACCTGCTGGAGCTGGCGCGACACCTCAGCCGCCGTGATGCCCAGCGACTGAAGGCGGTTCACATCGAGCGCCACACGCACCTCACGCGTCACACCGCCCACGCGGTTCACGGCCCCCACGCCGCGCAGCGACAAGAGCTTGCGGGTGATGTCTTTATCCACCAACCACGACAGCGCCTCGTCGTCCATGCGCGAAGAGCGCACGGTGTAGGCCAACACAGGCGAGCCCGCCAGGTTGAGCTTTTGCACCACCGGGTCGCGCAGGTCACCGGGTAAGTCGGCCCGTACACCCTGAATGGCCGAGCGCACATCGTCCACCGCTTCTTGCGTGGGCTTTTCCATGCGGAATTCAGCGGTGATGGACACCACACCGTCTTGCACCTTGGTGGTGATGTGTTTCAAGCCCTGCAGCGGGGCCAGCGCGTTTTCGAGTTTGCGCGCCACATCGGTTTCGAGCTGCGAGGGCGCAGCACCGGGCAAGCTGGCGGTGACGCTGATGGTGGGCACGTCCAGATCCGGAAAGTTCTGCACCTTCATGGACCCAAAGGCGATAAAACCAGCCACCGTCAGCAGCACAAACAGCATGACGGCGGGTATGGGGTTGCGGATCGACCAGGAAGAGACGTTGAGCATGGCGTCCCTTTTATTTGGTCGCGGGTGCGGCGGAGGCGGGTGGCGCAGCTTGGGCGGGTGGCGCATCAACCACACGCACCGTGTCGCCATGGTTCAAAAACGCACCACCACTGGTCACCACACGGGCATCGGCTTTCAGGCCACCGGTGACCTCAACGCGGTCACCATTTTGGCGTCCGGTTTGCACCTTGAGCTGGTTGACTTTTTGGTCGACCCCCACAGCGTAAACATAGCTAAAGCCATCGCGCACGACCACAGCACTTTGCGGCACGGTGAGCGCCTGACTTTGGCCCAACGCGATCTCGCCTTGGGCGTACATGCCGGCGCGGGCACTGCCTGTCACAGCGGGCAAGTCCACGTACACGATGGCATTACGGCTTTGCGCATCGACCGAGGGCGCGATCATGCGCACCTTGCCTTGCAGCAGCTGACCGCTGGCAGCCTTCACTTGCGCCGGCGCGCCTACCTGAATGCGCCCCATCTCGGCGGCTGTGACCTCAGCCCGCCACTCGATGCGGCCTTGGCGAATCAACCGGAACAGCTCGGTGCCCGCTCCCACCACACTGCCCACCGTGGCTTGCCGCGCCGAGATCACACCCGCATCGGGCGCACGCACCTGGGTTTGCGACAAACGCACGGTTTGCAACTGCACCAGGGCACGGGCCGATTGCACACGTGCCTGCGCCGAGGCATCGGTGGCCAAGGTCTGGCTCAGTTGTGCATTGCTGAAAAAGCCCTGCTGCTGCAAGCTGCGGGCGCGATCAGATTGGGCTTTGGCTTCTTGCGCACTGGCCGTGGCTTCGGCCAAGGCCGCTTCGGCCTGCGCCAGCTCGGCGCGCAGGGTGTCGGCCTGCAAGATCGCCAGCACGTCGCCGCGCTGCACCCGGTCGCCCACGTTAACCCGCACATCTGTGATCTTCAGGCCATTGGCTTCTGCACCGATGATGGCTTCTTGCCAAGCGACCAGACTGCCGTTGGCGCTGATTTTTTGCGCCAAGCTGGCGGTTTGGGGTGTGGTGACGGTCACCGTCAAAGACGGTTTGGCGGCACTGGGTAATTTGGCCGGTTCCGCCGCGCATACTGTGCCGACCGCTGCGGCCCACAAGCCAAGACCCGCCCACAACACCCCAACACCGGTTTTTTTCATGGTTATCCTCTTTGCAATGCGCCCCGCTGGCACTTCGGAAGTTTAGCGCTTGCCAAGTTCGCCCCCCGTGCCCATGAGCCACATGAAGGGCAAACAGCACCCTCACCTTGCAAACCTCTAACGACTTCACCGCATGACGAAGCACCACACAGCCAACACCGCATCGCGCTCCATGCCAAGCGTGGCGGGGTCAACCTGAGTGGGCTCTTCGTTCAAGCGCGCACGGTGTTGCAAACGGCGCATCTCACGGTAAGCATTGGCAGCCGCTTGCCCCACGCCTGCGGGCAGCAATCCTGCTTGTTCAGCACGTTGCAACAAAGCAATGTTGCCCACGTTATCGGCCAACTCGGGGTGAGCGGCGGCGTGCAAGAGCACCAGGTACTGCATGGCAAATTCGGCGTCGACCATGCCGCCAGGGCTGTGCTTCACATCAAAATGGTCGGCATTGACGGGGTGGCCCTGCCGCACGCGTTCGCGCATGGCCACGATTTCAGCTTTCAAACTGGCCGCATCTCGCGGGGCACTGATGACCGCATGGCGCACGGCGTCAAAACGGGAGGCCAGGCTTTGCAGGCCCATGACAAAACGAGCGCGGGTCATCGCCTGGTGTTCCCAAGTCCAAGCGGTGTTGCTGCCGCGTTGCTGTTGGTAGTCGGCGTAGGCCTCAAAGCGGGTGACGAGCAAGCCTGAATTGCCGTTGGGGCGCAGCGCAGTGTCAATTTCGTAGATGTCGCCGTCGGCGGTTTTCACCGTCATCCAGTTGATCATTTTTCGCACGTAGTTGGCGTAAATT
>CAYRBW010000031.1:0-13619 GCA_964422575.1 uncultured Limnohabitans sp. | reverse complement strand
GTCGTACACGAACACGATGTCCAGGTCGCTGCCATAGCCCAGTTCTTTGCCGCCCAATTTCCCATAGCCGATGATGGCAATGGCTGGGTCTTCGCGGTGGCGGTTTTTCAGACGATCCCAGCACCAGCGGGCTGTCACGCGCAGCACAGCATCGGCCAAGGCGCTCAGGTCATCGGCGACTTGTTCGACCGAGAGCACGCCCTCAACATCACGCGCCAAAGTGCGAAACTGCTCGGCGTGGTGGGCGCGGCGCAGCAGGTTCATCAGGCTTTCTTCATCGTCTTCGCCTGTGCGTTGCAGGGCCAAGCGGCGCGCCTGCAGCTCGGCTTCAAACTCGGTGGCGTCAAAACGCGTGTCAAACAGGTTGCCCCCTGCCAACTCGTCGATCACACCGGGGTGTTGCAACAAATAACGCGCGGGCCACTTGGCTGCCCCCAAGAGACGCAGCAAGCGCTCGTACACAGAAGGGCGCTCCAGCATCAGGGCCAAATAGCTTTCGCGGCGCAGCAGGGGCTCAATCCAATCGGCCATGCGCAACACCGCCACGTCGCTGATGCGTTCTTCCTTGAGCCATTGCGCCGTGCGCTGCAGCAGGCGCATCAGACGCCCTCGGGCATCGTCGCGCAGGGCTTGCACACGGGGGTTGTCGCCCCACTGCGCCAAACGGGAACGTACCGCACCGTCAAAGTCGGTCAACACAGCGTCGAGTTCGGCGTGTTCACGTCCGTGCGTCCCGTTCTTACCATTTTTGCCGTTGCAGCCTTTGCATTCGCGGTCACCGCCCAGCAAGGTATCGAACTCTTGTGCCACCACTTCGCGGTGGGCGTCCAAGTCGGACAAAAACGCACAAGCGTCTTCGTAGCCCAGGGTCTGGGCAATCCAGGCCAAGTCATCGTCATGCGTGGGCAGTACATGGGTTTGTTGGTCATCCAAATATTGAATGCGGTGCTCCACCTGGCGCAAAAACACATACGCCTCCCCCAAGGCTTTGGCTGTGGCCTGCGGCATGAGGCCGGCTTTGGCCACGCGCTGCAACGCATCCAGCGTAGGGCGTGTGCGCAGTTCGGGGAACTGCCCGCCCCGCACCACCTGCAGCAGCTGCACCGTGAACTCAATCTCGCGGATGCCGCCGCGCGAGAGTTTCACATCGTTCGCTCGTTCGGGATGGCCCGCGCTGCGCTTGGCAGCATGATCACGGATTTGCTGGTGCAAGGTGCGCAAGGACTCGAACACGTTGTAGTCGAGGTAACGCCGAAACACAAAAGGCAGTACCACCACACGCAAAGCCTGGGCCGAACCATTGGCCACCGCGCTGCGGGGCGCGACCACACGGCTTTTCATCCAAGCAAAGCGCTCCCACTCACGTCCTTGCACCAGCAAATACACTTCCAAGGCTTCGAGCGACACCACGCTCGGGCCCGAATTGCCGTTGGGGCGCAGCGCCAAGTCCACACGAAACACAAAGCCGTGTTCGGTGGTGTCGCCAATCAGGGCGTACATGCGCTTGACGGCGCGGGTGAAATATTCCTGACACGAGACCTTGTTGCGACCTTCGCTGTTGCCCAAAGTTTCGCCATCCTGGTCGTACACATAAATGAGGTCAATGTCGCTGGACACGTTCAGCTCGCAGGCGCCCAACTTGCCCATGCCCACGATCCACATTTCAGCGCGTTGGCCATCGGCCTTGGTCGGTATGCCATGCAACACATCCAAGTCGGCCATGACTTGCTGCCAAGCGATGTCGAGGGTGACTTCGGCCAACCAGGTCATGGCGTGGGTCACCAGGGCCAAGGGGGCCTGCCCGCTGCAATCCAACTGAGCCAAGCGTTCGAGTGTGAGCTGGCGCAACACGCGCAATGCAGCTCCCGTGTCCAAACCCGTAGCTTGCAGTGCCGCATAAGCCGCAGTCAGACTGTCACGCGTTGGCGCACCCGGTGCCAGCAAGGGCAACACCTCGGCATAGCGGCGGTGCAAACGCTGCACAAAACGCGAGTACAAGGTCAAATGACCAAGACTTACCGCTTTTGAGACAGGGGCATCGTTCATGGGCTGGCTGCGGGTCATAATTCCTGCTGACTTTCTGATCCAAATGTTTGTACCGTCTTTGCCCACTTTCCCTCGCCTGAGCCTAGCGCTGTCCCATGTCATGCGGGTCATTGCATGGGCCTTGCTGGTGCTGGGCGTCTTGCTGGGCATGGCCTGGGGAACGCTGCATTTTTGGATTGTGCCGCGAATCGGTGATTACCGTCCTGCCCTGGAGCGCTTGGCCCAGCAAAGCATCGGGGTTCCGGTTCGCATTGGTGAACTTTCGGCTGAATCGACTGGGTGGGCCCCATCGTTTGAGCTGCGCGACATCGAATTGCTCGACCGAGAAGGCCACCCCGGCTTGCGTTTGCCCAAGGTAGTGATCGCCATCAGCGTGCAATCGGCCCTGAGCCTGAAGCTGGAACAGCTGGTGCTGGACGGCCCGGAACTCGACATCCGTTGGATGGCCAATGGCGCATGGCGCGTGGCAGGCCTGGATTGGGCTGCCAACGCCCCAAGCGATGGCGCAGCGGCCGATTGGTTGTTCTCTCAACGCGAAGTCATCGTGCGCGGTGGCACGGTGCGCTGGACCAACGAGTATGCACAGCCACCGAGGTCTGCTTGGCTGTCCCCATTGATGGCCCAAACCGAAGTGCCAAGCGCCAACACCCCAGCCACGCCCGACACACTTGCCCTGCACGATGTGGATTTGGTGCTGCGCAACTCCGCCAGGCACCACGACATCCGAATGGACGCCACCCCACCCTCGGCATGGGGTGAGCGCTTTGTGGGCATCGGGCGTTTCAAGCGCAACCTCTTGTCCATCCACCCCGGGCACTGGGCAGACTGGACAGGTCAGGTCTATGCCTACTTTCCCGAAGTCGATGCGGCCCAGTTGAGCCAACATGTGCCCTTGGGTGTGGCCATCGCCAAAGGCCATGGAAGCCTGCGACTGTGGAGCGATGTCACCCGCGGGCAGTGGACTGGCGGGGTGGCCGATGTGAATCTGACCGGGCTCCAAACCACCTGGTCAGCCGATGCCCAAGCTCTGGTTTTTGAGCGCTTGTCAGGCCGCCTTGGTGCACGGGTCAGCCCGCTGGGTTTTGAAGTGTCGACGCAACACCTGGCCTTTGTGAGCGAACAAGGCGTGGCCTGGCCAGGTGGCAATGCCTCCTTGGAATACACGCACCCACAAGGCAAAACCCCTGCGCGTGGCCTGCTTCAGGCTGACCACCTGGACCTGTTCGCCCTGCGCGAGGTGGCCCTGCGCATGCCTTTGCCCACGCCATTGCATGAGCGTTTGCAACAGCAAAACATCCGTGGGCAGGTGGGGGCTTTGAAATGGCGCTGGCAAGGCGATTGGCAATCGCCCCCCATTTATGACGGGCAGGTCACCCTGGAGGGCCTGACGCTGCCGCCCCCCGCACTCGGCGTCAACGACAACAACAAAACGCCTCAACGACCCGGCCTGAAAGGTGCACAAGCCAAATTGTCGATGACCCAAGATGGGGGTCAATTGGAAGTCAACATGGGGCCAGACGGCGCAGTGTTTTTGCCCGGCATTTTGGAGGACGTTGAGGTGCCTGTGCAGGCCCTACACGCCCAAGCCACTTTCAAGCGCGAGGCCAATCACTGGCACGTGCCCCAATGGAAACTCGAACTGACCAACGCCGACGTGCAAAGCGAGTGGCAAGGCAAATGGCAGCCACAGGCCAATGACCAAGGTCCCGGTACACTCGATTTGCAAGGCCAAATCAAGCAACTGGATGCGTCAAAGGCACACCGTTATCTGCCTGTCTCACTGCCGACCCACGTGCGTCAATATGTGCGCGATGCCGTGGTCAAAGGGGTTTATTCGGATGTGCAAGTCAAGATCAAGGGTGACTTGGCCCGCCTGCCGTTCGCGAACCCCCAAGAGGGTGAATTTCGTTTTGCCGGCCGCCTGCGCGATGTTGAACTGGATTACCTGCCCGCGGCCTTGTTGCCCCCCAAAAGCCTGCCCTGGCCACGGCTGTACAAGTTAAACGGTCTGCTGGTCTTTGACCGCTTGAGCATGAAGCTGAGCGATGCTTCGGCCCGCACGGCAGATGCCCGCACCGGGCTCAGTTTGAGCGCTGGACAGGCAGAGATTGCGGACATGGCGCACCAAGCGGTGCTGAATGTTTCCGCAGAAAACAAAGACCCTGCACCGCAAGTGCTGTCGTTTGTTCAAAAATCACCACTGGATGCCATGTTGTCGGGCGCCTTGCGCCAGGCACAAGCCACGGGCACACTGCAAACCCGTTTCAAGTTGACCGTGCCGCTGTCCACCCCTCAAAACACCAAGGTGCAGGGGTCGGTGCTGCTGTCGGGCAACGATCTGCGCCTATCGCCCACCACCCCTTTGCTGGAAAAAGCGCAAGGCACTGTGCAGTTCACAGAAACCGGCTTCACGTTGTCGGCCCTGCAAGCTCGACTGCTCGGTGGCCCCATTCGCATGGAGGGCGGTCTGCGTACCTCCACCGGCAGCATGACCGAAAGCAATATGCAGCTGCGTGCCCAAGGTCAAATCTCGGCCGATGGCCTGCGTCAGGTCAAAGAGTTTTCATCGCTCAGCGAGCTGGCACAGCACGCCAGTGGCACCACCAGTTACAACGCCCAGCTGGGTTGGCGACAAGGTCAACCCGAGTTGACAGTGCAAAGTCAACTCGAAGGTTTGGCCTTGAAATTGCCTGCGCCATTGGGCAAAACCACCAACACCCGAATGCCCCTGTCCTTTCGCCTGCGCGCATCAAACCAAGGCAACACCTTGCAAGACCAGCTGCAGTTCGAGTGGGGTGACATCGCCTCAGCACACTATGTTCGGGATCTGAGTGGCGCAGAACCTGTGGTGCTGCGGGGCAGTTTGAGCCTGGGCGCACCCGGCACACAAGCACCGGATTTGCCCGCCAAGGGCGTTTCGGCCACAGTCGCTTTGGACCGTTTTTCTGTCGAAGAATGGGAATCCCTGCTGCCCGTCCAGCTGTCCTCGAGCAACAACAAATCCGGATCAGGGCAAGCCGCCTGGCGAAGCTATTTGCCCACCCGCATTGGCTTACAAGCCAACACGATCACGGCCGACGGACGCACCTTGCACCAAGTGGTGGCAGGCGGTGTGCGCGAAGACCTCACCTGGCGCGTAAACCTGGACGCACGCGAACTCAGCGGTCATGTGGTCTATCGTCAGCCCTCCCTGGACCAACTGGGCCACCTGTATGCTCGACTGTCGCGGCTCAATTTACCGCCATCAAGCGTCGCTGATGTGGAAGGTCTGCTGGAGGCACCGCCCGCCAATTTGCCTTCTTTGGACATCGTGGTCGAGCAACTGGAGTTGCGTGGCAAAAACCTGGGTCGCATTGAAATCGAAGCCATCAACACAGAACAACAAAAAACGCGCGTCAAAAACACGGCCGAATGGCAATTGAACAAATTCAATATCACCGTGCCCGAAGCATCACTGCGCAGCACAGGGCGCTGGTTAACCGCGAACGAAGGCACTCAGCAACGCAAAACCGAAATGAACTTCAAGCTGGACGTGAACGACGCGGGCGCGCTGTTGACCCGCTTGGGCACACCCAATGCCTTGCGTGGTGGCAGCGGTCAACTCGAAGGCACCGTCAACTGGCAAGGCTCACCCTTGGCCTTGCACTACCCCAGCATGTCTGGGCAATTTGGCGTCAAAATGGGCCGAGGCCAATTCCTCAAGGCCGACGCCGGTGCAGCCAAACTGCTGGGCGTGTTGAGCCTGCAGGCCTTGCCAAGGCGTTTGTTGCTCGACTTCCGTGATGTGTTCTACGAAGGCTTTGCCTTTGATTCGGTGCGCGGCGATGTGACCATTGCACAAGGCATTGCCGTCACACGCAACATGCAGATCAAAGGCGTGAACGCGCTGGTGCAACTCGATGGTTCGGCAGACATCGCCCGCGAAACCCAAAAATTGCGGGTGGTGATTTTGCCCGCATTGGACGCTGGCACCGCCTCTTTGGTGGCGGGCATCGCACTGAACCCGGTGGTCGGGTTGACGGCGTTTTTGGCCCAACTTTTTCTGCAAAACCCCTTGGCCAAAGCCAACACCCAGGAATTCCTGATCGACGGCAGCTGGGCAGAACCACGGGTGACCAAAGTCAACAGCCACAGCGGGGAGGGCAAATCGGCCAGCCCCCCAGGCACCACGCCCTGACACCCCATGGATGGCCCAGATTCATCCCGATTGCGTGCGCCCTGGCAAAAAAACATGCTGCGCTTGAAGCTGGACGAAGTATTGCCATGGGGAACAGGTCGGCGATCTCTGTGGGCCGCGTTGATCGCTTTGGTGTTGGCCGTGTTGGCCACGCTGGTGTGGCTGGCAGGCCGCTACGAAACCAGCCAAGTGCAAGCCGAGTTGGAACGTGACACCGCCGATGCCGTGAGTGACCTGCGCAGCAGCTTGTCTCGCCAGATCCAGGCTTTACAAGCTTTGCAATCGAGCCATTGGGCCCCTCAGACCTGGCAACCCGAAGCGCTGGGACTGCTGCGCGACAACCGCGATGCCTTGCGCATCGAATGGCGTGACAAAGACTGGCGCTTGTTGTCGCACGCCGACTCGCCATTGCGTTCGCCCGCATTTGAGCGCATCGCACGCAGCGAGATCCTGAACGAAGCCGTCCAAGCTTGCCAGCGCGGCAAACGCTTGAATGGTCCTGCCTATTCGAGCACTTATTTTCTGCCTCAAACCGATGGCTTGGGCATAGAAGTCATGGAGCTGTGCCTGCCCTTGACTCAAGCGGGCGAACTCACCGGCTACACGGTGGCGACCTTCAGTCTGCAAGAGCTGTTGACCGAACGGCTGGGCACCACATTTGGCCGTCGCAATGAGTTGTCCTTCATCGAGCCCGATGGCACACGGCTGGCCATCGCAGGCACCCAGCGCCGCGAACGGCGGGTGTTCACCGCGCAGCAGCTGGTGGACTTGCCTGGCAACACCCTGTTGTTGCGCATGGATGGTCGCCGCGGTGAGCCCAACCTATTTCCCAATGTGCTCACAGCACTGGTCACCGGCATGTCGATCGCGCTGATCACGGTCATGGTGTTGCTGGCCAAAGACTCCCGTCGTCGACTCAAAGCTGAGCGCGAGCTGGCCGAGGCGCTGGCCTTTCGCAAAGCCATGGAAGACTCATTGGTCACCGGCTTGAGGGCCCGAGACTTGCAAGGGCACATCACATATGTGAATCCGGCGTTTTGCCAGATGGTGGGCTGGGGCGCACAAGCCCTGCTCGGAAAAAATGCACCCATGCCCTATTGGCCACCCGAAATGGTGGACGAATACCAGCAACGACAAGCGATCCGACTGGCTGGCAATGCCCCGCCGCGTGAAGGCTTTGAGTCGGTATTCATGCGGCAAGACGGCACGCGTTTTCCGGTGCTGATCATCGAAGCGCCGCTGATCAGTGTGCAAGGCACACAAACCGGCTGGATGGGTGCGGTGATCGACATCAGCGAGCAACGCCGCATTGAAGAGCTCTCACGTGCCAGTCAAGAGCGGCTGCAAGCCACCGCCCGCTTGGCCACCGTCGGCGAAATGGCCTCCTTGCTCAGCCACGAATTGAACCAGCCCTTGGCCGCTATTTCGAGTTACGCCAATGGTTCACTCAACTTGCTCAAAGACCCGCAAGCCGTGCCGCAAACCCTGGACGATGTGCACATGGCTCTGCGGCGCATTGCCGAACAAGCCGAGCGGGCAGGGCGCGTCATCAACAGCGTGCACGACTTCGTGCGCCGCCGCGACCAGGCGCGCGAAGCCGTGGCCCCACAAGCCTTGCTCGATGCCATCTCGCCTTTGGTCAATCTGCAAGCCCGCAAGCTGCATGTGCGTGTGCACATACGGATCGAACCACGCCTGCCAGCTGTATGGTGTGACCGAACCATGGTGGAGCAGGTGTTGCTCAACCTGGCACGCAACGGCATGCAAGCCATGGACCACCCCACCTGCCAAAACAGGGTGCTGGTCTTGCAAGCCAAACGCAGCACCCTTGGCACAGAGCCGGGCGGGGTCGAATTTTCTGTCACCGACGTCGGCCAAGGCATCGATGCCGATGTCGCCACGCAGTTGTTCAACCCCTTCTTCACCACCAAAGCCGAAGGCATGGGTTTGGGCCTGAGCCTGTGCCGCACCGTGGTCGAACAACACGGCGGGCATCTGGCATTTGACACCCATGCCCCCCAAGGCACCGTCTTTCGCTTCTCACTGCCTGATGCGTCCAGCAGCGCCACCATCTCCTAAAATCACGCCATGCACCCACCTTTTGACAGCATGGTCTACATCGTTGACGACGACATCGGCGTGCGCGAAGGCATGGCCTGGTTGCTGCGCACACGGCGGCTGTTGAGTGAGTCGTACGAAAGTGCAGAAGCTTTTCTGGAAATGCTCAACCGAAGCGCTTACGCCTCATCCTTGCCTCAACAAACGGGCTGCATCTTGCTGGATGTACGCATGCCCGGCATGAACGGTTTGGCCCTGTTTGAGCACCTGCAGTCCAGCGGCATCGCCCAGGCTTGGCCGGTGATTTTCCTGACCGGACACGCCGATGTGCCCACAGCGGTAGACAGCGTGAAACGCGGAGCCTTTGATTTTTGCGAAAAACCGTTTTCAGACAACGCCTTGGTTGACCGGGTTGAACAGGCTTTGCTGCTGTCTCAAGAGCGCCTGAGCACACGCACCCAACAGCGTATTTTGCAATCACGACTGGAAGAATTGACCGAGCGCGAACGAGATGTGATGCGCCTGGTGCTGGAAGGGCTGCCCAACAAACTGATCGCCGACCAACTTGAGATCAGCGTTCGCACGGTCGAAGTGCACCGTGCACGTGTGTTCGACAAAATGGAGGTCAAGTCCGCCGTGGAATTGGCCAATTTGCTGCGGGCCTTGGCATGAGCCAAGCAACACGTATGCCCTACCGATCCACGCAAATCACGGCCACGGTCTTGACCATAGGATTGGCTACGGTTTTGACCGGTTGCTCATCAACCGGCATGCGTTCTGATGTTCAGCCCAACACATCCAGACCTCAAGCAGATCAACAAAGACTGGATAAGGTGCCCTACAACCCCAAGCGAAACGACCTGGCCTTGTTTGCCATGTCGCTACTGGACATGCCCTATACACGGGGTGGCCGAGGTCCTGCAACGGGTTTTGATTGTTCAGGATTGGTCTCTCACGTCTACCGTGAGGCCGCAGGCTTGGCGGTGAAGGGCACATCGGCCGATCTGGGTCAAAAATCACGACCCATTGAGCGCACACGCCTGCAAGCCGGCGACCTGGTGTTCTTCAACACTTTGGGGGCTCGTCATTCACATGTGGGCATTTATGTCGGTGATGGCCGCTTTGTACATGCCAGCAACCCGCGCACCGGCGTACGCATAGACCAACTGACAAACCGTTACTACGCCCAGCGCTTTGAAGGTGCCGGCACGCTGCTCGACTGATCACCCCCGATCAAAGCTTATCCTTTGCATCAGATTTTTCAGAGCGCGGCAACTCACCCTTGGTGCGTCCAGAAAACATGGTCCACCACACGATTCCAACAAAGACGGCCAAAGCCAACAAAGCTTCCAGCAAAATAAGGACCATGCGCAAATTTCCGTTTCTTGGAGTTCACCGGATGCATTCCGGTTGGGTGTTGACCGCGATTGTAGGGAGCTTGGTGGGCTGCTCTGTGGCACCGGTACTGGATGAGCCCACTCAACCAAGTCCATCAACGGTGCCCGCTGTGATCGGTCAAGGAGCACAGCTCCCCTTGATCATGCAAGCCAAAAGTCGTTGGGTCCCGGTCCAATGGTCTGAATTGCCTGGCTTGGAGCTCGATGCTCTGAACGAGGCATGGCCCGCTTGGCTTCAAAGTTGCACACGCCCAACCAAGCCCTGGGTCACACTGTGCCCCGAAATACGGCAACTGGCCAACGCATCCTCACAAGACCAGCGCCGCTGGGTGCGCGATAAATTACAACCATATCGCGTGGAGTCTCATGACGGCCAAACCCAAGGCAAATTGACCTCTTATTACGAGCCCCGTTTTGACGCTTCCCGGTTACAGCGTGCAGGTTTCAACATACCGCTGTATGCACCACCCACGGGCCTGAGCAAGAACACCCCATGGTTCAGTCGGCAAGAAATCGAGACCCAGGTTCAGGCGCGCAACGCCTTGCGCAGCAAAGCACTGGTTTACATGGCCGACCCCATTGACGCCATGGTCCTGCACATTCAAGGTTCAGGCCTGATCAACGTCACCGAGCCCAATGGCAGCCAACGCACCGTGCGCATGGCCTTTGCGGCATCCAACGAACACCCCTACAAAAGCATCGGAAGCTGGCTTTTGCAACAGGGCTTGTTGAAAGACGCTTCCTGGCCCGGTATCAAGGATTGGTTGGACCGCAACCCCTCTCGTGTCAACGAACTGCTCTGGAAAAATCCACGATTCATCTTTTTCAAGGAAGAAGCCCTAACAACAGGCACGGCCCTTCAAGGGCCCAAAGGTGCACAAAACGTGCCCCTGACAGCGGGTCGCTCTATCGCCATCGATCGCCACAGCATCCCCTACGGCACGCCTGTTTGGCTGATGTCCAAAGGGCCGCAGGTCACGTTGGATAAATTGGTGATAGCCCAGGACACCGGCAGCGCCATTGTGGGGGCCGTGCGTGCTGACTATTACGCGGGCTCTGGCAAAGTCGCCGGAGAATTTGCTGGGCGAATCAACCAGCCGCTTCAACTGTGGGCACTGTGGCCCCGATGAGCATGTCATGCCGCCCGGGTTGTGCCGCCTGTTGCACAGCCCCATCGATCTCTTCGCCCATCCCGGGGATGCCACACGGCAAACCGGCGGGCGTGCCCTGTGTACAACTGGACGAACAACGGCGTTGTAAGATTTTTGGCCAATCGGGTCGTCCCGCGGTGTGTGTGCAACTGCAAGCCTCACTGGAGATGTGCGGCCCACACAACGATGGCGGGGCGTTTGCCCACAGCTATCTGGTGCAGCTGGAGGCTTTGACACGGCCAAACTAATTCCGGAAGATACCAACTTCACATCATCACCACACCATGCTGCTTCAACCTCAAAATATCGCGCTGTTTTTCACCGTCGCCTTGCTGGCGGTCACCGCTTATTTCTTGCTCGGCTCGATACCGCTGCTCACCCTCAAGCACGACAATCCGATGGATGCGCGGTTCATCCGTTCGTTCTACATCACCTATTACAAAATCGCACTCACCGCCGCCGTTGGCACAACCATCAGCTACGCCCTGGCGGGGCGACCCGCCTTCGCCACCGGCGCAGCCACGATCGCCACGCTGACCCTGGTGCTGCGCAATCGATTCATCCCGCAAATGGACCGTCTGGCCCCGCGGATCCTGGCCGATGAACTTCAGGCCATTCCGGCTTTCCGAAAAATCCACAAAACGGCCATCCTGATCAACACCACCCAACTGCTGGCGATTTTGGGAAGCCTGGGGATGGTCTGAGCGGCAACCTTGCGGTCAAAACCCAGCAAGGGCGTGCCGCAGCAGCAGCGCCGACAGGCCCCACATCGTGACCCCAATCAAGCCATCGAGTACCTGCCAGGCCCGGGGCCGGGCAAACAGCGGGGCCAGCCAGCGCGCCCCAAAACCCAAAGCACAAAACCACAACAGACTGGCTGCACTGGCCCCCGCCACAAACCAGGCCTGCAAGCGAGGCGGCTGCTGCGCACCAATGCTGCCCACGAGTAAAACTGTGTCCAGATACACATGCGGATTGAGCAAGGTGAACGCCGCCGCTTGCGCCAGCGCAGCGCCCAGACTCAGGCCCAGGGTGGCCTCTTCACCCGCGGTTGTCGTGAGCTGACTGGCTTGGCCCACACGGCGCAAGGCCTGCCAGCCATACACCGCCAAAAATGCCGCCCCGGCCAAGGCCAGCACGCGCGCCAGGCCCGGCCGCTCGCCCAAGGCCTGCGCCATGCCCAGCACCCCGGCCGTGATGAGCACGGCATCGGTCAACGCGCAAAACAACACCACCGGCAGCACATGCTCACAGCGCAAGCCCTGACGCAAAACAAACGCGTTTTGCGCGCCAATGGCCACGATGAGGCCCAGGCTCAGGGCCAGGCCCTGGACCAACACGGGCCAAGCAAGGGGAAAGGTGTTCAACCAACTCATGTGGGAGAGCTTGCCTGCCGCACCGCATGAAGGCAAACTGTTTTTACTTCACTCACATTAGAAAAACTGAACACATGCTCGATTACGCTGCACTTAACGCGCTATACACCGTGGTCCGCGAAGGCAGTTTTGAACGCGCAGCCCGCGCACTGCACGTCACCCCCTCTGCGATTTCACAACGCATCCGCCTGCTCGAAGAACGGGTGGGCTGTGCGCTGGTGGTGCGTGCCCAACCCTGCGTAGCCACCGAAACCGGGCGTCGCCTGTGCCAGCACATAGACAGGGTGCAACTGCTGGAACAAGAGCTGCAAGGTACGCTGCCTGCGCTGGCACCCGACGGGATGAGCCGGGTGAGCCTACCTGTGGCGGTCAACGCCGACAGCCTGGCCACATGGTTTGCACCGGCCCTCACGGCCTTTGCCACACAAGCCCCAGTGCTGATGGACGTGGCCGTGGACAACGAAGACCACACCGCCGAATGGCTGCGCAGCGGTGCGGTGTTGGCCGCCGTCACTGCAAGCGCCCACGCGGCCACCGGCTGCAACAGCCGACCACTGGGGGCCATGCGCTACACGGCAGCGGCCAGCCCCACATTGGTGGCGCGCTATTTTGCAAATGGCGTCACGCCCGGCAGCTTGGCACAAGCGCCCAGCCTGGTGTTCAACCCCAAAGACGAACTGCAAGCACGCTGGGTGCGGCGCCTGTGCCACCGGCATGTAGAACTGCCACGGCACAGCCTGCCATCGACCCAAGCCTTTGTCAGCGCCGCGCTGGCCGGTATGGGCTGGGGCCTGCATCCGCAAGCGCTGATCGCCCCATACCTGGCCAGTGGGGAATTGGTGGAGCTGGTGCCCGACACCCCTCTGGATGTGCCCTTGTACTGGCAAAAGGCCCGCGCCGCCTCGGTACTGCTCGACGGCCTGAGCCGCGCCGTGCTGAGGGCCGCTCGGGCTCAATTGCAAGCGGTTTAAGCCTTGCGTCAAAACACAGTCTCCAAGACGTCATCGCTGCGACGTGTCTGTCGTTAAGCTGGCGATTCATTTTCACCCGGAGCTTGACCATGGCGTTTGACATCCCCTCTCTGAAAGACAGCGTTCATCCCGACGAATGGCAACTGCGCTTGGATTTGGCCGCGTGTTATCGCTTAGTTGCGCTGTACGGCTGGAGCGATTTGGTGTTCACCCACATCAGCGCCAAGTTGCCGCATTCGGTAGCAGGTGACGACCACCAGTTTTTGATCAACCCCTACGGCCTGATGTTTGACGAAATCACCGCATCGAGCCTGGTGAAAGTCGACATGCAGTGCAACAAACTGCACAACAGCCCGTTCCCGGTGAACCCGGCCGGTTTTGTGATCCACAGCGCAGTGCACGAAGCGCGTCCCGACGCCGGATGCGTGCTGCATACGCACACC